>JAGORQ010000006.1 GCA_018062705.1 Candidatus Shapirobacteria bacterium | reverse complement strand
GCATCCACCACTGTCGACGGTTTGTTTCGAGGTAGTTTGCCCGCATCCACAATCAAATCAATCATGTCCTGCTTTTTTTGGGATATTTTTTTGACAAAATTAACTGTGTAGTTTGGGGTTCTTCCTGATAAATTCGCCGATGTGGCAGTTACTGGCACCCCCAACATTTCCACCAAATCATGAATCCATTTATTATCCGGAATTCTAATTCCCAGAGTCCCGTTCTCCGCCTCAATTCCCTTAGCCACCTTGTGTTTTCCTTCCGACACAATCGTAAATGGTCCAGGGAGTAAATTAGCATAAATATTTAGTGCGTTTTCATTTAGTACCACGTAGTCCTCAGCCATTTTTTTATCCAGTACTGCAATCGATATTGCCTTCCCCGCCCATCTATTTTTAAACGCCAACAGTTTATCGACTGCTTTTTGGTTGGTTGGATCCACCGCCAAAATATAGACCGTGTCTGAGGGAAAAATCACCAATCCACCCTGTTTAATTACCTCTGCGGCCTTAGTTATTTCTCCCTTTTTCAAGTCGAAGATCCTCGAAGGGGAGGTGAGATGTCCGCCTTCGGCGGACAGAGGGGTTTTGACCACTTTCATGGGATATTTTAACATCATTTTGATATACTATTGAAAATCCATGATGGAGCTAGTCACTCCGTAGATTCAGGAAAAACGCAAAGTGTTTTTGTAAAGTAGGGGCTCGACTTGCTCGAGCCCAAAATAAAAAACATATTTGTTATTAGACCCCGCCAAACGCCAAATTGGTTAAAATTGGCACCCTATAAACTATTGGGTAAAGTAGGGGTTTGGCTTGCCCAAACCCTTATTATTAAACATTTCGTCGTAGGGCCAATGGTAAGAATTTTTGGCTCGGGACAGTATAAAATAAATAATGGACAAAACGTACTCGCCTTTATCAGAAACTTTAATTTATGACCTTTGGGAAAAATCAGGGGCTTTTACTCCGACCATCGACCACACCAAGACACCTTTTACTGTCATCCTCCCTCCTCCCAACGCCAACGAACCGCTCCATGCCGGTCACGCTCTCTTCACTGTCGAGGATATTTTAGTCCGGTTTCACCGCATGTTGGGCGATCCTACCCTTTGGCTTCCTGGCACCGATCATGCCGGTATTGAAACCCAATTTGTTTTTGAAAAAAAGCTCAAAAAAGATGGTAAATCTCGTTTTGATTACGACCGCGACACTCTTTTCCAACTAATTTCCGACTATGTAAACGAAAATCGGACTATCGCCAAATCTCAACTCAAGCGTCTCGGTTTTTCTCTCGACTGGACTCGCGAGCGTTTTACCCTCGACCCGGCCCACAACCACCGAGTTTTTGCTGTCTTCAAAAAAATGTCCGATGACGGACTAGTTTATCGTGACGAAAAAATTGTTAATTACTGCACCCGTTGTGGCACCGCTTTTTCCAATCTCGAGGTTGAACACAAAACTGTTAACGGTCATCTTTGGTATTTCAAATACGGCTCTGTAACTGTGGCCACCACCCGCCCCGAAACTATGTTGGGCGACACTGCCGTTGCCGTTAATCCAACTGATCCTCGTTATCAAAAATTAATTGGTACCAAAATTATTCTGCCTTTAGTCGGGCGAGAAATTCCCATTATCGCCGAAGAGTCAGTCGATCCCAAGTTTGGCACTGGTGCTGTCAAGGTCACGCCGAGTCATTCACCTGAGGATTTTGACATGGCCAAAACTCACGATCTTGAATTCATTCGTATCTTCGATTACGACGGTAAAGCTAATCAAAATGTGCCAGAAATTTATCACGGTTTATTTCCCAATCAGCTCCGTACTGCCGTCATCGCCGACATGGAATCAGCCGGACTTTTGGAAAAAACCGTTGACTACACCCACGAAGTTGGCCACTGTTACAAATGTGGTAACCCCATCGAGCCAATCACCGCTCCCCAATGGTTTGTCAAAATACAGCCATTAGCCGATAAAGCCATTGAAGTGGTCAAAAAAGACGCTGTTAAAATCTTCCCCGCCCGTTTCAAACGCGATTATCTCACCTGGATGAAAGGCATCAAAGATTGGCCTATTTCTCGCCAAATTGTTTGGGGTCACCGCATTCCGGTTTGGTACAACCTCACCGAAAATCCGGATATTTTAATAACTTACGTCGACAAAGATAAGAAAAATGTTACTGACTATGCCAAGAATCTAATCGCTAAATATTCCGAAGTCGCCTCTGGCCTCCAAACTCTTCTTGCCCCTATCGGCGCCAAATACTATTTAACTAGGGAAGAGGCACAAAAAACTAGCGAACTTGTTCTTCAAGAAACCGATACCTTTGACACTTGGTTTTCCTCTGGACAGTGGCCCTACTCCACTCTTGGTTGGGAACCTGATGGTAATCACTCTGAGGACTTCAAATATTTTTACCCCACCACAGTTTTGGACACCATGTGGGATATTCTCTTCTTCTGGGTAGCTCGCATGATCATGATGGGGGTTTATGTCACCGGCCAGATACCATTTAAAGTAGCTCACATGCACTCGCGAGTCTTAGATGGTAAAGGTCAAAAAATGTCCAAATCTAAGGGTAATACTATTAATCCAGTCGGCATTGCTGAGGCTCATGGTGCCGATGCTCTTCGCCTTGCCCTAGTTATTGGCGTTGCCCCTGGTTCCGATGTTGCACTATCTGAGGATAAAATTCGCGCTCAACGCAATTTTGTCAACAAAATCTGGAACGCCTCCCGCTTTGTCCTAATGTTTATTGAAAAAAATAATAAAAATATTTTTCTCCCCCTTTCGTCAAAGGGGGAAGTCTGCGAGGCAGACAGGGGGATTTTAGACAAATTGAACGAATTAATAAAATCCACCACCAAAAACATCACCTCCTATCGTTTCGGTCAGGCTACCGACGACCTTTACGCTTTTTTTTGGCATGATTTTTGCGATGTCTACATCGAAGCTATCAAAGACAGAGGTGAAGATGCTGTCCCGGTCTTACTCCATGTTCTCATTACCAGTCTAAAACTAATTCATCCCTTCGCCCCATTTGTAACAGAAGCTGTTTACCAAGAACTATTGTCCTCCCCCCTCCTTGTCAAAGGAGGGGTTGGGGGTGGATTGGGTTTTGACGAAAAATTGCTAATTACCTCATTATGGCCCCATGAAATTTAATTCTACTTTTCCTCTTACCTTTATTTCCCTAATCACCCTAATCGCCCTGAGTGCTTCACTTCTTTATCCTTTTGATCCCAAGTTGATTTCCGCCAAGCTCGAATCTAGCTCTCTCAACACTGGCACACGTTACTATGGCCACCTCCAACTTTGGTATTACTTCGCCAGTCATGGCGACTGGGTTACTGCCAACAAGTTGGCTCTCAGCCTCGATCCTGCCGACACTCTGGTTTATCGCCTGGCTCATGACCCTCAAGAAATCCGCAAAAATATTAATAATCTTGTCGTCAAACCAAGTAAATCTGCCGATGATTGGGTAGAGTTATCTCGAGTGCAATTTATTTTAGGCAAAACCGACGATGCCAAAGCCTCACTCACCAAAGCCTATACTCTCGACCCCATCCGCTCTGATATTTCTACACTCTACTATCAATTGGTTAAGTAAAGAATTCTTGTAGAGACGCAGTGTGCGTCTCTACTATTGTCTTATTCGTAAATCTTAAATCTTATTTCTTAAATCTGTTTTATTCCTTCTCCTTTTTCTTTTCCTCTGCCTTCTTGGCATCGTCAGCCGCTTTTTCCTCTTCAGTCTTCTGGTTCATGGCAGGGGCTACCACCGTTTCCGTTGGTGCTTCAGCTACCACCACTTCTTCTACTCGTGGCTCTTCTACCTTGGCCAACACTTGGGACATATCAGATTTTATTTCGTATTTACCATCAATCTTAATATCAGCTACAGTTATCATTACATCTACCGACACTAGTTTGCTTAGGTCAACTTCAATTTTCTCTGGCAAATCAGCGGGCAGTGCTTCTACTTCCACTTCATTAACTACTTCAACCAACACTTTACCTTCTTTGGTTGCTGGTGCTTCACCTACAAATTCAATTGGTACAGCGGTAGTAATTTTTTCCTTCAAATTAACTTTGTAGCAATCAAAATGAGTCAACAGTCCAGATACGGCGTGGTATTGAGGGTTGCGGAAAAGTACTGGCAATGTTTTTCCGTCTAGGTCCAAATCAACCAAACCACTTTCACCCGAGTGAGCAAAAATTTTGGCCATTTCTTTTTCTGATACTTGAATCGAAATCGGCTCCATGTCTTTACCATAAACCGAAGAGGGTAGTTGTCCCGAATTTCTCAAATGTTTTACTTTTCTACCAGTAACAGTTCTAACTTCAGCCTTAAGGACGGGATTTTTTTTGGTCATATAATTTTGGGAAGCCTTGGCTCACTAACTCGGAGCTACCTCTATCCCATAAATAAACAGAGTGATTATAGCATACAATTCAATGCTTTCTTGTACCCCGCTTCTACCGCTTCAGCTTCACTGCAAAACCACTGGTCGCCCTGATCGGTGGCAATATCGGTAATTGAATAATTTTTACACCCTGGCTTTACAAATATTTTGTTCCCATTACGATTATTTCCTTTTATCAAACAATTAGGTTTAACATTATTTGTTTCTTCAACACATTTTCCATAAATACCCTTCTTTTCTTTTTCGACAGCATTATCAACATCTTGTAAATATTTATTTTTTCCTTGGCTGTCATATCTTACCCAGCCACTTTTAACTATTTTTTCATTAATCATTTCTTTATTTACCCAGACTGTCACTAGTAACCTACCCCACTTGTCGTTTGTGTCACCTTCAATGGTTATCTTTTTATTAAGTACCATTTTCTCCAGTTCATTTTTTGCCTCATCAAATCCACATAAGCCTTTTTCTGGTGCATCAATATTTGCCAATCTTACTAGCTGATTGTTATCAATTACCAGTGTGTCGCCATCAATTACCCTTTTCACAGTATAAGTCTTATCCGTATCGTCTGTCGTGTCTGGCCTAAAAATAATTATTCCTATTATTGTCACAATTATTATTCCCACCACCCACCATTTCATAATTAATCATACACCTTTTTAAGCAACATAAGTTACTTAAGTTACCCAAGCGACTCAATATGCTATAATTCCTCCAATGAAATTAATCGTCTCTCAATCTTGGTGGTGCAACTCAAGCCTGCTCGCGGGAGATGTTTTAATATCGTAAATCCTTAGTTTTTCCAAAAATATCTACACCCGCGAAAGCGGGTTTTTTATTTGGGTGGATAGTTCAGTTGGTTAGAATGCTGGTCCCCAAAACCGGCGACAATGGTTCAAACCCATTTCCACCCACTATGACCAATTACAATTTGATAGTAAGTAAATTGAAAAATAGCCTGACAAACAGGAGGTGTTTTTATGGCGAAACATATGATTCTCACGGCATGACCCTAGACTCTCTTAAATATTATTTTTTCTTATCACTACTCCATCGAATACTAGCTAGATCAAATATTAAAATTGAATCAACAGTTGTAATTGCCGACATTGCCTCAGGAATTAACAAATCAAGTCAAAAACTGAATTGTGACATTGACGAAGTAGGAAATAGTCGTCTGGCATATTGTGAAAAGCTGAAAAAACATTTTAATTTACCTATCAATTTTGTTTTAATGAGCAAACTTTTCGACTCGGAACAAATAAAAGAGCGAATTAAATTAGTTGAGAGTGCAGGACAAAACAATCAGAAAGTTATTGAATTATTATCTAAAACAGTATTAAAAAATAAAATCAAGCAAGAAGAGGAGACTGGTTTTCGCTATGGATTTGAAGCTGTAGCCACTGGGACAATGTTTGATATTAAAATCGGTCCACCCCGAGAAAAATATTATGACCTAGCTGCCAAAATTATTTGTAAAAAATTAAAACTTAATCAATTAAAAAGTATTTATCTGACACCGACATTTCCTTTAGGCCAAGATTTTTCTTATTTTTTGATGCATCCGGAAATTGAAGAATTTGGGCTGACCCCATATAAAGCTGGGAGTAACCAAATGCAGGATTTCAGAATAATTTTAAATACATCAATAGAAAAAGTTAAGCAACTAATTGACGATACTTACATCACTACCAACCCAAATTTACCAAATCCAATATTAGATTTGTTGTTTATTACCGATATGGCAGAAAAGTTAAAAAACGAAGAATCTGAGTTTCCTGTTTACAAAAATAATATTTATTCAAATCCAAAAAAACTAAAAAGTTTAGCTATCGAGAAAATAACTAAGTTATTGATTGAGTTAAAAAACCTATGAACAGTCCGCAGGCTATTGCCCAATCACACCAAGAATATCAATCCAAATTGGTCATCAAAAAAAGACTAGAGGATTATTATTTATACGAGACCACCAAAAACGGCCTCTCTAGTCTCGACAAAATCAAAGCCTATTTGCCTCTCGAACTTCAGCCACCCCATTTTCGTCGCAATATCGCCATCGCCCACCTTGACCTAGAATCAATAATTGAAAAAATTGCCAAGAGGCAGGAATTTGTAGTTGTCTCTGGACTCAATCCCTCATCACCCCTTCACTTGGGACACAAAGCCCTGTTTGACTTACTCCTCAATCTCCAAAAACTTGGAGGTCGACTATTTATTCCTCTCACAAATGATGAATCATTGGTCGATGGCAAGATTGGTTCACTCGCCCAAAGTCGTCAAATTGCCCGCACTTCAATCCTTCCAGATATTATTAAATTTGGCTTTGATTCCAGTAAAACTCATATATTTATCGACTCCGAATATCCTCAACTTTACAACTTTGCTATGTACCTTAGTCAGCATGTTTCGTTTAATCAATTACGTCAGGTATTTGGTGATGACTCTCTCACTACTCCCGGCCAAATATTTTATCGTGGTGTTGTCCAAATGGCTCAAATATTATTGCCTCAACTCCCCGAATTTGGAGGTCCAAAAGTGACCCTTATTCCCGTTGGAATTGATCAACACCCTTATATTTTATTGGCGCGAGACGTCGCCAAAAAAATCGGCATGACTCCTCCATCTGAACTAGTTATTCGTTTTTTACCCAGCCTTCTCGGACCCGACGACAAAATGTCGGCCTCAAAACCAAACACTGCCATTTATCTTAGCGATTCTTCTGACGATATTCGTCGTAAAATTAGTCGGGCTTATACCGGTGCCGTATCTGCACTCGATGTTTATCAAGAGCTTGGTGGCATTCCCGACATTTGTTCGGTTTTTTCCCTACTAAATTTTCACCATCCCGACGACAAATTTATAAAAAATATTAAATCACGCTATTTACATGGCCAAATCACCATGTCAGAACTAAAAGAAATTACTACGATCTTTGTTTGCGAATTAATTGAAGCCCACCAATCAAAACAAAAAAATAAAGAAAGTAATCTTGACAAATTTATATTAAGCACTCCGCTCTCATCGCTTTTGGATTACAAATGTTAAAATTTCACTAGTCTTTATGAACAACCAAATTGTTTCCAACTATTCTCAAAAATTAACCGAGCTCAAAATTGAGCATGTTCTCATTGACCATCCGTTGTTTGTCGAAGTAGCCGAGGTCATGAATTATTTAGGTTTACCAGTTAGTGAAAGTTCCGCTACTTTAGTCATGAAAGCGGATGAAAAATATTTTGCCTTTATTCGTCGTGGTGATACCGAGCTAAACATTCCCAAAATTAAAGAGATGTTGGGTGTCAAAAAACTCCAAATCGCCAGTCCTACCGAGTTTAGCCAAATAACCGGTTTAGAGCGTGGAGCGGCTCACATGATTACAGGATTGCAGACCTTAATAGATCAGAAAGTACTTGAAAAAGAGTTTATTTACGGTGGCTCTGGTAGTTTGGAGGTAACTATAAAATACAAATCAGCCGACCTCAAGAAAATCCCCAATTCCCAAATTGTTGATATCGCCACCATCAAGGCTAAACCTCGTATCCTCACCGGCGACCGGCCTACCGGTCCACTCCATCTAGGTCACTATGTTGGCACGCTCAAAAACCGCGTCCGCCTTCAAGATGAATATGAGTGCTTTTTTATCATGGCCGATTTGCACACTTTAACTACCGCCAACAC
Organism: Candidatus Shapirobacteria bacterium; assembly: GCA_018062705.1. GTDB lineage: Bacteria > Patescibacteriota > Microgenomatia > UBA12405 > UBA12405 > JAGORQ01. The sequence continues at coordinate 35,045 of JAGORQ010000006.1, read as the reverse complement.
CTTCGACAAGACCTCGGGTCTCAACGACCGGGTTAGGGGGCTAGTTCTTGACTATCTTTCCGTTGGTATTGACCCCGCCAAATCAGTCATTTATCAACAAAGCCGAGTACCAGAAGTTACCTATCTATCCACTATTTTTAGCAATTTAATTAGTGTTCCTCGAGCCCAACGTGTCCCTACTCTCAAAGATGTCATGCACGATCTCCATCTTGAGGCACCTTCTCTTGGTCTACTTAATTACCCGGTTCTGCAATCTGCCGACATTCTCATGGTCAAGGCCAATTTGGTGCCGGTGGGCAAAGATCAGCAAAGCCATATCGAAGTCACCCGGGAAATTGCCCGCGATTTCAACAAAGGCTTCAAAGACATTTTTCCTATCCCCGAAGCCCTCATTGGTGACGGTGGTACTTTAGTTGGAACCGATGGTCAGGCCAAAATGAGCAAATCCATTGGCAACTGTATTTATTTGTCCGATGATGCCGATACAGTTAACAAAAAAGTCAAAGGTATGTATACCGACCCCACCCGGATTCGTCCCACCGACCCAGGTCATATCGAAGGCAACCCAGTTTTTATTTATCACGATGCTTTTAATGATAATTTGGCCGAAGTCGCCGACCTCAAAGATCGCTATCAAAAGGGGACTGTTGGTGACGTTGAAGTCAAAACTAAATTAGCCCTAGCTCTCAATAAATTCTTAGACCCCATCCGCGCCAAACGTGCTGAGTTTGAAGGTAAAACCGATTTACTCAATCAAATTATCGACGAAGGCTCGCGTAAAGCCCGCGCCGAAGCATCCAAAACGCTAGACGAAGTGTTAACCGTCATGGGGATAAAATAACATGCCACTTTGGTTAATCTTTGTCTTACTATCGGTTATAATGATGGCCGGTGCCGAAATTTCTCAAAAAATTTCCCTAATTGCTCCAGAAAATATCAGTTCCGAAACTAATAATTTTGTAGTTTGGCTTATACAGGCATTTTTTGGATTTATTCTTTTCTTTTTATTTTCTAATCACAACATTAGTTTTCCACTTGCCCTACTACCCAAACTTTTAGTTTTAGGCGTAATTTATTTTTGGGGTGGCACCCTCTACTATAGTAGCTACAAAGGTTCTTCTGCTGGATTGTCAACCATTCTTGGCACAATTTCGATAGTCATGTCCACGTCCTTAGGCATTATATTTTTCCATGAGTCTACCAGTCTTCTAAAATTTATTGGTATATTATTAGTTTTTCTTGCAATAGTAACCGTAAAATACAGTAAAAATTTGCACTTTGACAAATATAATTGGCTAGCTATTGCGGGTGGTTTGCTTTGGGGAGTAGCTTTTTCAATTGATAAATCATTTGTTACCACTATCAATCCTTTATTTTACTTACCAATATTTTGTCTTACTTCCGGTCTTTTTGGGCTAGTATTTCGTCCAAAAATTATTATCTCGGAACTACCAAAAGTTAGTTTAAGAACGTTAAAAACAATTTCCCTCGCTGCTCTTTTTGGTGTTAGTTTTAATGCCTTTACTTTTTTATCTTATTCACAAGGCGGTGAGGTGGGTAGAATTGATGCCATCAATAATTCGATGATATTTCTAGTAATCATCTTAGAATTTTTTATTCTCAAGGAAAAACATGATCTCCTGCGTAAATTTATTGCTGCATCAATCGCCTTTGCAGGTATATACCTCCTCGCCCTGGCAAAATAATTTACCAAAAAATGTAGCAGGGGTGGGATTCGAACCCGCAACCTGTCGCTTATGAAACGACTGCTCTAACCGTTGAGCTACCCTGCCATGTGCTCATATTTTATCATTACTTAACTTACGCTACACTAGCCAACCCCTCCATATAACCCAATATCTCATAATTTAAATTCGTCCCTTTCTTAATGGTTAATTGTAACGACCCAAAATATTCATCACTATTTTTATAAATTTTATTCACTTTAGAGTGTTTAAAACTCGGTTTAGTAAATTGTGATAGGGGAATATTTATTAATTTTGACCAGTAACTTTCAATAATTTCTATTCTGTTTCTATGTATTTCGTTAATCTCTACCCGGCAAGTAATTCTATCTCTGGTAACTCCCAAACACTTAGTAATCCAAGACACCCAAAACAAAATCATTTTTGAGTCGGAATTGATAAAAACTACTTTTCTTTGATTTTTACCTCCCTCAGCCCAATATAAACCTGCACCAATCAAAAACAACTCCCTTTTTGAAATTTTTCCAACTTTATTTATTCCAATGATTTTATATTGCTCAACACGACTTAACCTTTCCCGTTTTCTATTTTCAGATGCAACCAATCTGCCTTTGTGAACCAAATTTTCTCCTTTACTTTTTAGAACATCCTTTTGTATTTCTGATAGAAAAATATCTTGGCACCATATACTTACAGTGCTTTTTCCAGCTCCGACTATTCTTGCAATATTACCTATACTTTTACCCTTTAATCTCAATTCTCTGGCTCTAATTTTTTCCTCATATTTAGCCACATCTAATTTACCCAAATATAACCCAAAAAGTCAAGTTTTCATTGCTATATAAAACTTCAGGGCGAAGTTGGTATAATTCCTTAGTTTTGGGTGCATAGCTCAGTGGTTAGAGCACCGATCTTATAAGTCGGGGGTCCATGGTTCGATCCCATGTGCACCTACTCAATTAATGAATCTCAGCTTCCGCCACCGGCGGGGTATTAGTGAGTTTATCGAAGAAAGTCCATGCATGCCCACTAGATTAGGTTTCTTCTTGGGTGAAGTGCAAGCACGTTTTGATATTCGTCTGGATATTCTTGCTTTATTTTATGTCTCACTAGTTTGTTATTTACCATGTCAGCCTCATAAAGCGAATAGTCATAACTTTCTAAAAGCTGTAAACAGGCTCTGGTGCTGTTGTCGGCTGATCTACCCTTATCGCCACATTCGATGATTATGCTCGGTTGATGTTCTAAAATTTGATTAGTGCTACCAACAATTGCCTCTCTCTCTCCATTTTCCATGTCAAGCAACAAAATATCAGTCTCAAGTTCATGATTATCACAATATACGTCAATCGAAACTGCTGGAACACTAACCGTCCTTGGTTGCCATTTTTGCCAATTACTTGATCTAGGTGTGAAGGAACTGTTCCACGCCGAATGTCGCTCGTCGAACACAACCATATCAATTCTTTGATCTTTACCGTTAGTTACTGCCATATTCTCAGTTTTAATACCAATTTTCAAGCAATTTTTTTGTAAAAAGCCATAAGTATTTGGAGTTGGTTCAAACGCAACTACTGTCCCTGTTTCACCTACTAGTCGTTTTGTCTTTATAGCGTGTGTACCGATATGAGCACCAACTATCATTGCAGTATCACCTCTTTTTACTATTTGGTCCAGCATCATGTTTGTCTCCGGTTCATACTCTTCAAAGCTACCCATTAAATATAAATATCTACCAATGCTGTCCGGTAAAAATACACTTATTGGATCAGGGTGCCCTTCAATATTAAAACAGACATCAACTCGTTTTCTGGTTACTTCTGAATATGCACATACAATCATTCTTCCGGGATGTTTTACTGCCGCCAATGCATATTTAAACAATTTATCTGGATTCACAGGGCAATTGTACCATAAGTGAATTTTAGTAAATAAATCCAACAAAAAAGCCGTCAAGTTAATGACGACCTTCTTGTGATAAATCAGGTGGCTCTGTGCCTTTCAGCATAGAACATTCAAATAATATCAAACCTCTATAGTAGTGTCTACTACCAAATCAAATAGCTTCTATCTAGTCTATCTAAATAGTTTGAAGCCAACGTGAATATACTGTATTTTTTTAGAGACGTTATATATAACGTCTCTAAAACAAAAAATATAACTTTGTTGATTGTAGAGACGCACTGCCTGCCCGCCGCGGTGGGTGTGCGTTTCTAATATAATTTTCCAACAAAAAAACTCCTAATTTTAGGAGTTTTTTTGTGACATTTTCTTTAATGCCCTCAGTTGCGGGGCTGGGAGTTGAACCCAGCCTGTGAGATTATGAGCCTCACGTGCAGCCGTACACTACCCCGCATGTCACTCGGTACAACGAAGCTCGAAACGAGCGTAGTTGACAAAGAACTCTAGCAGTTTAGCACGCAGTAGTTATTTAGTAAATGTCTTTGCTTCCGGGGGAAGTTCAATCCAGTAGTCATCCTGGGTACCTACCCCCATCTCCCCTCTAAGCCGTCTGTTTATTGCTGCACTACTAGTGGCGTACTCTAATTGTTGCTTCAGTACATTATTTTCAGTTTTTAGTTCAACCACTGTTTCTTGCAAATCAGACTCCTTTTGCCTGGCTTCTTTGATGGTCCAATACTGCTTATTGATGTTTCCCAAAGCTGATATGATCACCACCCCTGCCAATACCCCCACTCCAAATACTTGTGCTTTGTCCCAATTTATGTTACTATAAGTCATATTTTAAGAATTCAATAATAATAAATGACCGAACTCTCGCTTGAAAGCACTCTAAAGCTCTTTACTGATGCACTTGCCAAAAAAGGTAAGTCCATTAATACTATTGTAGCCTACAAGGGCGACATCAACCAATTAATCAACTTCCTCAAAACTCAGGAAGTTACTACTGTCGACGGGGTTACTGGTGCCAATATTGAAAATTTTAAGAAGGATCTAGGTAAAAACGACTATACCGCCAAATCAATTAGTCGCAAGCTAAACTCTATCAAAAATTTTTTCTCTTTTTTAGTTACCGAGAAGGTCACTACTTTTGATCCATCCACCGAGGTCAAGCATCCCAAATACGAAAATGATTTACCCAAAATTCTCAAACCAGTAGAGTATCGTTCTCTTCGTGACGCCTGTCGCAACGATGTTCGCGCCACCGCCATTGTCGAGTTGATGCTTCAAGCCGGTCTCAGAATCAAAGAAATTGAAAATCTAAAGCTCGAAAATATCAAAAACGACGAAGTTTTCATCGAAAGTTACGAAAGCCACTCTGATCGCACCGTCCCTCTCAACAATTCTTCTCGTTCGGCTCTCAATCGTTATCTTGAAGAGACTCGCTACAACACCAAAGCCAAAAACGTTTTTGTCACCAAAACTGGTCGTCGTCTTTTGGCTCGCAACATCAGAAGCCTTCTAAATCGCTATTTTGACAAAGCTGATATCAAAGGTGTCAAGGTTAATGATCTTCGCAACACTTTCATTGTTTTCCAGCTCAAATCCGGCGTCCCTATTGACGTTGTTTCCCAAGTCGTTGGCCACAAGCGGATCAGTACTACCGAAAAATATTTGGAATTAATTGATTCAAAAGAAGAGTCTAAGGGAATTAAGCTCAAAGAGCTCTAAAAAATTTAGAATTTCAAATTTCAAATTTCGAAACTAAGGCACATTAATTGAACAGGTTTTTAAAATCTTTGTAAATATCGCGAACAACTCCTGCGCCTCTTGCCAAACAGGAACCAAATCACTTTTAATTTGCGGTTCTGCCACAGACAGTAACTTTATCCAATGTTTCGTCTCTTTGATTTCTTTAAGACTAATCCTTAGCTTATGAACAAAATCTTTTTTACTTTCACTACCGTTAGCTTCACAATAATTAGCTCCAATTGAGCCAGCTGATCCTACCAGCTGGTTAATAATTCGACTGTTCAACGGTGAAGGTTTTAATTTTCTTAATATTATAATTACGCTTTCTCCAAATTTTTCTGTTCTCTCTTCCAAATCATATTTCATTTTTTTTCGTTTTGAAATTTGAAATTCGAAATTTGAAATTCTTAAAATCTTGCCCGTTTGGCTATTTCAGTTTCCACAATCTCCCTCGGCCTTCCATATTTCAATGCCGACAATCGTTTAATCATCTCCGCTAGTTCACGGTTGCCTGGTTTCCTCACCTCTTCTGCCGACACTTGCACCGAAAATGGTGGTTGTGGCACACCATTCAACATGGTTTTTAAGTAAGTATTTCCCATTGGCAAATTAATCAAATCATGTTCATTAAATACCGGTTTGTATTGATTAACCAGGAAACCAGCATCCGATATACCCACTCTAAATGAGCAAATCGATCCCACGTTTCCAAACACTGCATTTTTAATTTCATCATCCATCTGGCTGATAAACTGATTGCCCACAATCAAATTCAAATGGTATTTCCGCGCCTCGCTCATGATCACCGCAAAATCTTGAGTCGCAAAATTTTGAAACTCATCCACATACAAATAAAAATCTTTTCGCATCGGTTCGGGGATATCTTGCCGGCTCATCGCCGCAATTAGAATTTTTGGCACCAACACCAAACCCAAAAATGACGAGTTTTCCTCACCAATAGTCCCCTTGGCCAAATTAATTATCAAAATTTTTCCCTCATCCATGGCCTTGCGGAAGTTAAAAGCCGAGGTCGACTGTCCAATAATATTTCGCATCATCGTATTGGTAATAAACCGGCCAAACTTCGACACAATGTAGTCGAGCACCTCTGATTTATGGAATTCGTTGGTATTAGCAATCTGGTCGGTCCAGTATCTTTTAACCATAGGATCAGCCACTTTTGGCAACATCTGTTGCACATACGATGGGTCTGTCAAACAGCGCACAATTTCAATAAAAGTGGCCCCTGGCTCGGCCATCACCGTCAACATGATGTTCCGAATCGCGTGCTCAAATCGGGGGCCGACGATACCTGTTTTGTACGGATCGTACAATTTGTACATCAGGTTAATAATTGAGCTTGTCACAAAGTCCTTTTGATCTTCCCGCTCACACTCCATCACATTAAAACCCATTGGTCGATCCATCACTGAAGGATCAAAGTAAATTACATCATCTACTCGCTCTGGTGGAATCCTCTCCAAAATCATTTCAAAAGTGTCGTGCGGGTCAATAAAACATACTCCTCGTCCTGCCTTAATATCCTGAATCGCCATGTTAGCCAGTAGCCACGACTTTCCCACACCGGTTTGTCCCACGATATAAAAATGTCGCTGTCTATCTTTGGTTGACACATAAAATTTTCGAGTCGTGCCTCGATAGGTGTTGTCACCAATCCAAATGCCTTCGGTGGCCGATTCGTTTGGTGCCGGTGCTTTCTTCGATTTCAACCAGTGAATAATGGGGGATTCTACCGATCTGTTAGGAAAATGAAAAATCGAGGCAATTTCATCCGACGACAAAATAGTTTTATTTTTCCCCCAAAATATCGCCTGATATTTATAGATAAAATCTTCCATAAACAGTCCTTTGAGTCGCAATTTTTTCGACGACAATTTATTCCACGGACTCTCAAATTGAGAAAAACACGATTTTATATTACTTATATTTGTCTTGGCAATTTCGCTTGATGGCGCGCAAGACACTATTCTAATGGCTGTCTCAAAACCTGGCTTATTAGTTTTATTTTCTACCGCTTCCAACTGTCTAGCATCCACTTTGTAGCTGGCTTTTTCTGGATTAGCCTCACTTTTTTTAGTCGAACTAATAAATCCTTTGCCACCTTTAGCCCAACTACCATCAGTCGGTGATATTACTATTTGTATTGCTACAGTCTCTCCTTTGGAAATTTTTGATAAAGCCGAGATAAATGCAGCGAGAGGGTCAGTTGAAATTTCTTTAAAAGTTTTTAGTGGGTAAAACACCATTTTTTTCATGGCTAACCAAGCATATTCCACCTTCCCATCTTCTGGATAAATATTTGGTTCATCCACCACCTTCAAATCAGCTCCGGGGTAGACAGCGTATATTTGTTTTTCCACCATGTCTTGAAATTTTTTGGGCACACACACATAAAATCTCACATCTTCATTCGTGCCGATAAGTTCGAGCGACAAACATGGCTGAGCAATAAATCTTTGGAGCCACTTAAACCTGGCGCCTTTATACAAGTTGGCAAACGAATTAATTATTTGCTCCATGGCATCAATTTTTATTTCATTGTCTTCTGGCACAGCCACCAGCATTGTTACCATTTCCAAGGCTTTTTTTTCTCTATCTTTCCATTTATACCATAGTGTAAACAGCCAAAATGCTCCCCATAATAGGGCAAAAGTTAGCACTGTTAGTATCACAAACAGCAGAAAATTCTGCACCATCTGCGTTAGTGTGTCTAGATTCATTCTTCCTGAAATTTAATTTTTCCTCTCTTAAGCTTAATCACTTTAAACACAAAAGTCGATAGCCATTTACCGGCTTGATCAATCTTTTTCTTAAATCCTTCCACAAATTTTTTCCGGGTAATTGGCAATACCACTCTTGGATCAGCTGGTGCCGACGGTTGCATTATCGGTTGACCACTATTGTCATTTACTACTTGCTGGGCTGGATCTTCTTCTACCTTTTCCATCCAACTTTTTACTTCATGAGGTAATCGTACCTCCACTTCCCCCACATCCTTCATCACCCCCGATTCCTTTGGGGTTTCTCTGGTTGCTAACTGTTCATTCGCAACTGTTAACTGATCACTTTTTATTTTCTCCGCCATACTTTATTTTACACGTCTCTAGCCATCATACACTTAGCAATCTCTTGGATAAAATCTTCTCTGTTATTTTCCTGTTTTCAATTAGTAATTATTAATTATTAATTGTTAATTTAAGTTACACTTCCCTCGTCACCATATACTCGGCAATTCCTTGAATAAAATCAATCGCTTCGGAATTTAAATTAAGTCCTCTCAGTCTTTCTGCTGTTTTGGCAGCTTTGGAGGCATAATCCCGCGAAATACTTCGGGAATAGTCGAGCGCTCCGCAGTCAGCAATTGCTTTTTTAGCTTTTTCAATATCGTCAGTCGTTGCCACTCTTTTTCCCCAGACTTTTTTCAGATCAGCCACTTGCTCTGGCGTGCCTTTTTTTAATGTATCCAAAATCAGTAGGGTTACTTTTCCTTGTAATAAATCAGAATTTGCCGATTTACCGGTTTTTTCCGGGTCGCCATAGACACCCAAAATATCATCCTGCAATTGGAACGCCACCCCGCCATCCATTGAATATTCAGTCAGAACCTCAAACACTTCTCCTTCCAATCCCGCCAAAATCGCTCCTATATATAAAGGATTTTCGTAAGTGTAAATTGCCGTCTTGGCTTTATGAAGCACAATCACATCTTCTTCACCCACAACCTCCATTATTTTTTCCAGTGTCGAGTCATATGCTTGGCCCCAGACTGTTTGAGTAATTCCCCTCAACATCTTTTTTGTAGCCCTCCTAACTAGTCGATCTTCAAAATCAGCATCAATCAATAGCTCTTGCCCAATTTCCAGTACTGCATCACCCATATTTACCGCCATCGTCTCTCCATAATGCTTATCTCCGTCTTCAAAATACTTATGTGTAGTCGGTCTACCTCTTCGAACACTGTCTTGATCCATAAAATCATCATGCATCAACAGAGCTGTATGAACTAGCTCCACTCCCATAGATGCTTTCCAAATTCTCTCATCCACCGATTTTCCCAACATATAGCCATAATAAGTGAAAGCACCTCGTAGTCTTTTTGATGATCTCAAGCTGTGTTCCGATGCGTGTTTCAACATTTTTTCCACCAAATCTCTTTGATGTTGGTTATACCCAAAATTTTTAGCTAGTTCTGTTTTCCAGTATTCCTCCAATTTTTTATCAATAATTGGTACAAAATTTACCAGTGCTTGTTTTGCGTCCATATTCAAACTTAGTCGGCATTTATATAAATATCATTCATCAGTGTCTCTCCCTTTTTTTTCTGCTAATCTTATTTAATGCCTAGTCAGAAAAATCAAACCACCGTCACTTTTGGTGGTTGGTATCAACGCACCACTCTTCATCTCTCCGAAATTTATGACCTCTTTGCTCGTGGCAAATCTCATCTCAATCTTTCCCTAGTCAAATTAGAAAATTACTTTAACCAGTTTGATTTTATTTCCGTTACCCGCGAGCCAGGGGATTTTGAATATGTCAAAGCTGTCACCAAAAGTGGTATTGAAGTCCATTACTACGAAGATGGTCTTTACGTTTTGAGTCTCAATTCTTCTGATGTTCTTCAAGCCGAAGCCAAGCTCCGTCATTATTTTGACACCACTCTCCATCCAGCCATTAGTTATATTTTTTCTCTCGGCGCTCCCACCCCCAAGGTGTTGGCCGCCATCAAAACTCCTCACCAAACAGTTATCTCTATTAATAGTGGCCAGTCTCCCTTGTCAAAGCAAGATTTGGCGGGATTGAAAATTGGTGAAGTTTACAGCCAAATAACCACCAACAAACTCACAGTCCACAAAACACCGTCTTATATCATTATCGTTAGTCCGCCAAAATTTACACATACTCGTGAAATGGTCGAAATGCAGATATTTTTCCGCGAATTCAAAGACCAGCTCCAGCGCTACCTCGATCTTCACCGCCAAATTTGGGAGGAAATCTCTGTCATCAAGGAACGCGGTTCAATCTCTGGTACCGAAATTGAGCCACTTCGACAACAGCTAGATTCCTACGAAAAAACTATCAATCTTATCAAAAGCCGGATTGCTCAAATGAGTAGCTATGTCCGCACTCGCTCCTCAATTGCCAAAAAACTCGAGCTTGATGATGCTCTGCTGTCCCTTTTTCAATATAAATACGAAACTCTGATCGATACCCACGCTTATATCCAGGAAATTTGGAAGATGACTAGCGATTACGTTACTACCGCCATTCAGGTGTTAAACGAAGCCAAAGCCCAAAGCACTGCCAATGGCATCAATTCACTCCGCATGATTACTACAGTTGGTGTGCTGGCTGGCATTTTTGGCTATCTTACCAAGGATCAATTACCCAAATTTACCTTAGTTGGTTTTTGGTACTTTTTTGTGCTGGTCATCGGCACTTGGCTTATCGACAAACTAGTTGCCCGATTTTATCAGCAACAAAAATACAAGTTGAAGTTTACCGAAAAAATCGGTATCAACTAATGAATCCTGCGTTTTTATCCGCAATTTTTCTCCAAATTAGCGGTACTCTCGGTGCCGGCATATTCACCTTACCCTACGTTTTTGTTCATTCCAATATTTTTTTTGCCTCGGTTTTTTTTCTATTTTTAATTCTGATTACCGCTTCACTAAATCAATTTTATGGCGAGATAGTTTTGTCTACTCCCGGTCGCCATCAATTAGCTGGCTATGCTCAAACCTATCTTGGCAAAAAATTCAAAAGACTGGCCACACTCAATCTTTTGCTTTTGGCTATTGGTGCCACTACTGCTTATCAAAAATTATTTAGTAGTTTTTTAGTCATCCTCTTTCCCGGTTTTGATTATTCAGTCATTACCTTTTTCGAGTTGTCTATTTTGTGGTTTATTTTTTCCCAATCCCGCTCCCGTTCTCCCCTCTGGCATTCTTTTTTATCTATTCTACTTGTCCTTGTTCCTTTATTTTTATTCGTGTTTTCAATTAGTAATTCGTCATTCGTCATTAGTAATTTGTCTTATTCTCCTAATTTCTTATTCTACGGTCCTGCCATTTTCGCTCTCAGTGGTTTTACTATAATTCCCGAAATTAAATCCAAATTTTTACCTCAAGCTTCTCTCTATGGTCTATTTATAACTAGCTTAATTTACCTTTTGTTTATATTCTCCATCATCCGCCTTAGCCCTACTGGGGTTAGTTCCGACTCGCTCACCGGTATCTTCATTAATTATCCTAATGTCGCCAAATACATTGCCTTTTTTGGGCTATTGGTTACCTTCCAAGCCACGCAAAACTTTTTGTTAGTTGTCAAAGAATTGTTTTTCCACGATTTAGCATTCTCTGCACCAGTTTCCAACATCTTCTCACTTATCGTTTTACTCTCGTCAGTCCTCTTAAATCCCATTTCCTTAGTTCTTGTTCTATCTCTCACCGGCCACATCACTATTTTTATTTCCGCTCTACTTATTTGTCTAATTCGGTTTCGTCTTCCCCACAATTTTCTAACAGAATTCAAACTAGTTCTAGTTATTCTTTGTTTTACCGCTGGCTTGTTAGCCGCCTTTATCTAGCATGTCTTTGGTCAAAAACAAGCAAATTTTATATACCGCCGGTCTCATGCTTTTCTTTTGGTCTATCTACGACGGTATCTTGTCCTACATTACCCCCATCCTGATGGAGAGTCGGGGATTGTCCAATACTCAAATCGGTTTACTAATTTCCGTTTCAGCCGTTTCCGGTGCCATCTTTGATTTTATTATCAGCAAGGTATTTCGTTTTAGCCACTACCTCCGCTATTTTATCTTTGTATTCATTATTTGCCTCACCTACCCACTATTATTATGGTCAACCGATCATTGGGCCATCTATCTTTTGTTGATGTCTGCTTGGGGTCTTATTTATGACTTTATTAATTTTGGTATCTACGATCTTTCTGCCCGTATTTCCCACCGTTCCGAACACACTCAAAACATTACCATTATCGGTACTTTCAAATCGGTCGGCTACTTTATCGGACCACTGCTGATTGCCTACCTGATTACCAACTGGTCACTCTCGCCCACCTCACTTTATTTTATTTATTTGTTTTTGGCCATTAGTCTTTGTTTCTATGTTGTTTTATTTTCCATATCTTCGCCTTCGGGCTTTTTTGACAATGGTCCGCGTCAGGTAATTTCTCTCCGTTGGCGTGGTGAAATTAAATTGTGGCGCCAGTTTTCCCATATCCTTTTTCCAATACTACTCTTCAACACTTTATTTTATATTTTTGATTCGGCATTTTGGACCATTGGCCCAATCTTTTCCCAGCAATTTCCCGAGTTCAAAAATTTCAGTATCTTATTTATGGTTGTCTATGTCTTACCGGCAGTTTTTGTCGCCAAATTTGCCGAAACACTTACCAGCCGTTTTGGTAAAAAGCGGACGGCTTATCTTGCGTTTATTGTTTCTTCACTCTTTTTATTACCGTTTCATTTTGTCTCCACTCCTCACCTCCTGTTGGCTTTGGTTTTTTGTTCGACCATTTTTGGCACCCTGGCTTGGTCGGCCACCGCCGGCGCCTTTATTGATTATGTGTCCGAGTCCGATATCCATGACAATGAAATAATTGGTTTGAAGGATTTTTCCGCCAACATCGGCTATATTATTGGCCCTACCTTAGCTGGTATCACCTCCGATCTGTTTGGTATCCGTTCTACGTTTTCCCTCCTCGGTCTCTTATGTATTTTTGTCACTGTCTATCTATTTTTCATCACCCCGCGACATATTAATGTCCAAATAAAAAACTAAACATTTTCTTTGTCTTTTGACCAATTTTTAATATTATTTTTGATGTAATATTTTGCTGATTGAAAATGTTTGGCGTCTTTAATTATTTCTTCATGGTATCTTTCTTGCCAACCAAAAAATGTTGTTCTTGGGTTAACCAATCTGGTTACGGCGGATTTGTATTGTTGTACAACCTTTGGCAACATTTGCTTTGATTTTTGACCTATTCTGTAAAAATACTCTGGATCTGCTTTTTGCCCGTTTGTTTTTTGTAGAGACGCCATATATGGCGTCTCTACGGAAACACACTCAATGGCTCTACTGTCATTCGAATCTACGTAACCAGAATATTTCAATTTTATCAACATATGTACATGGTTTGGCATCACCATAAAATCTTCCATGTAAACATTTGAAAAATGTTTGGGAATTTCCTTAATGCAATTATCGGCAATCAATCCCATTTTTGATAAAACCATCTGACTATCAACAATTTTTCCAAAAAACTTATTATGGTGCACAGTACAAATCGTTACTAAATACCACCAGCTGCTCGAATAATTCCATTTTATATTTCTAGCCGATTTTATTTTGTATTGCTCATTAAACGTGTCTTTATGGTCATCATCAATCATTAAAATATTATTAATCTTACGCAATTATTCTGTCAATCAATCTTTGATATCACCTTGTCTATTCTGTATTTTTGTAGAGACGGCATACATGGCGTCTCTAATAAATAAAAACCATTCTAATAACAAAACAATTAATAAATGGATCCCTGCCTCCCGCCTGCAAAAGCTATCGCTTTAGCGATTGCGGGCAGGCCGCAGGGATGACTCTGTTTAATGTTAAACTACCTCATGGACTCTCAGGTGGAAGAAATCAAAAAAAAGCTGGATATTGTCGAGATCATCAATCGTTATTTGCCCCTCAAAAAACGCGGTCGTCACCACATCGCTTGTTGTCCTTTTCATGGTGAAAAAACCCCATCGTTCACTGTTTCCCCCGAGCTCCAAATTTTCAAATGTTTTGGTTGTGGCAAATCGGGTGATGTCTTTACCTTTGTTCAAGAATTCAACAAAATTGATTTTCGCGAGGCCCTCGAAGATCTCGCCAAAATTGCCGGTGTCACCCTGGTCAAAAGCGCTCATTTAACTCAAGAAGAATCGCACCGTTCACGCTTATTTTTGGTCAATCAAGAAGTCGCCAAATTTTATCACTACATCTTAACTTCCCATCCTTTAGGTAAACCAGCCCTCGATTACGTCTTAAAACGGGGGATTACTCTTGACACTATCAAGCTTTTCAAAATTGGTTATGCCCCCACCAACACCAGCCTAATTTCCCAATATCTTTTGAAGAAAAATTTTACTATTCCCGAGTTAATCGATACCGGCACTTTTGGTAATAGCCACTACGGTCGAGGTCAGCTCTACGACCGTTTCCAAGACCGGCTGGTTTTCCCGCTAGTCGATTTTCGCGATCGTATTCTTGGGTTTTCCGGAAGAATTCTACCATTCTCCAAAAATCCCAACAGTGCCAAATACATCAATTCTCCCGAAACTTCCATTTATCACAAAAGTCAAACTCTTTTTGGTATCAATCTCGTCAAAGAAGCCATTAAATCGGCCAAATCAGTCGTCGTCACCGAAGGTGAGTTTGACATGATTTCTCCCTTTCAATCTGGTATCCAAAATATAGTCGCCATCAAAGGCACTGCCTTTACCCCCGATCAGCTCCAACTTCTTCATCGCTATACCGACACTCTTATTCTCGCTCTCGATTCCGATTTTGCCGGCAATAATGCTGCCCGCAAAAGTATTGCCCTGGCCGACTCAATGGATTTCGATATCAAGGTAGTCAGCCTCGGCGACCGCTTCAAAGATCCCGACGAAGCAGTCAAAGCCGATCCGGAATTTTTCAAAACCCAAGTTGGATCACCCATTCCGGTTTGGGACTTTATCATCGCTTCAGCCGTTAAAAGTGTTGATATCAATTCAGTTTCCGGCAAGAAAACTGTTCTGTCTCAGGTCTTACCTTTTATTACCCAAATCAAAAATTCAGTTATTCGCTCCGATTATTTAAACAAACTGGCTCTAGAAATTGGCTCTTCTCCCGAATCAGTTCTCGAAGAGTCCAAAAAAATAAATTCGTCACCTGTCACAACAAAGAATTTACCGGGTCGGAGTCCAACATTAGTTGGACTTAATGACCCGGCCGTTCAACATTCAAAAACAGAAAAACTCGAAGAATATCTCCTGTCCCTTATTTTCGGAAGTCGTCAACCCGCTCTTGTTTCTCGCAAAATCAAGAAAAATTATACTTTTACCACTCCTCGCTTCAAACTAATTTTTGACAAATTACTTCGTCTCAAAAAGTTTTCTCCCAAATTGTTTATCACCAAACTTCCTCCCGAGCTTCAACCCACTTTTCAAGACGTCTTTCTCCTGGCGACTAATACTACTATCGAGTCAACTCATCGTCGCTTAGAAATTAGCAAAATTATCAATCAGTTGCTGTCGCTCCTTTATCGTGACCAACTAAAAACTCTCGGCGACCAGATCGCCCGCGCCGAAACAGTTGGTGACGAAGCACTTTTATCTACCCTAGAAAAGGATTATAATAGTGTCCTCTTGCACCTGTCGGGCCTTTCTAGTACAAAAAGCTAGTATTTTAGGCATTTATCTTATACAATATAGTCCAATGTCAACCTCCCTCGATTTTTCCAAAATAAAACAAAACCTCGTTAAGCTAGCCAAAAAACTTCACTATCTCACCCAAGAAGAAATTCTCACTCAAGTTTCCGAGCCAGAAAAATATATCGACGAAATCGACCAACTTTTTGATTATCTTTTTGAAAAGGGCATCGATGTCTTCGACAAAGTTGAATCTCAGGTAGCCATCGATTCCAAAAAGGCCAAAGCCGGCAGTGCCGACATTTTAGCCCTACTTGCCCAGAAAAATACCGTTGACTCCGTTCGCATGTACCTCAAAGAAATCGGCAAAATTGATTTGCTCGATTTCGAAAAAGAAGTCTCTTTAGCCAAGGCCATTGAGCTAGGCTCAGACGAAGCCCGCGAGGATTTAATCAACGCCAACTTGCGTCTAGTTGTCTCTATTGCCAAAAAGTACATCGGTCGCGGTTTATCCTTTTTGGATTTAGTCCAAGAGGGGAATCAAGGTCTCATGCGCGCAGTCGAAAAATTCGATTGGAAGCGCGGTTTCAAATTTAGCACCTATGCTACCTGGTGGATTCGCCAGGCAATTACTCGAGCAATTGCCGATCAAGCCAAAACCATTCGTATTCCTGTTCACATGGTCGAGACCATCAACAAGGTTTACAAGGCTACCCGCGCTCTCACCCAACGTCTCGGTCGCGAGCCTGATATTGAACAAATTGCCGAAGAAGTCGGTATAACCGTCGAAAAAGTTGAAGAAATTTATCGAATTTCTCAAGACACCACTTCGCTCGCCACCCCAGTTGGTGACGATGAAGACTCATTTCTCGGTGATTTTATCGAAGATACTACTCAAATGTCTCCCTACGAGGAAACTAGCATGGAGCTTCTCCGCGAATCCATCGAGGAAGTCCTCAATTCTCTAGATGAGCGTGAATCAAAAGTTCTCTCTCTCCGTTTTGGTCTGGTTGGTGAAACTCCCAAAACACTCGAAGAAGTCGGCAAAATTTTCAATGTTACTCGCGAGCGCATTCGCCAAATCGAAGCCAAAGCCTTGCGAAAATTACGCCACCCCAGCCGTCGCAAAAAACTTCAGGATTATTTGGAATAAATATTAAAATCATTCCCGCGTAGGCGGGAATCTATATAAATGAAACACGCCGTCACCGCAGTTATCCAGCAAGGTGACAAAATCTAGCTCCATCGTCGCAGTTTTCAAAGCCGTGGCCAACCAGGTAAATGGGAGAATGCAGGAGGAGAAATTGATCCCGGTGAGACCAAAGAACAAGCCATAGTTAGGGAAATAAAAGAAGAATTGGGTGTAGACTTTACTATCGATAAAATTATTCATGAAGATATCTTTAACAGTGGTGAGGACGACTGGTTTGTCACTATTTTTGGTGGTTTTATTGTTGGTGAACCAAAAGCCATGATTCCTGAAGAAACTATGGAAGTAAAATGGTTTTCCCTCTCCGAGCTCAAAGATGTTGATCTAGCCTCCTACACCCGCGCCGACTTTGTCAAGTTTGGTTGGATAAGCTAATTTTTTGTCCTATTCTTAAATCTTACTTCGTAAATCTTAAATCTAGTTCTGTCTTCATCCCATTTTCCAATCTTGTCTTTTCTTTGTTTACCAACCAGGTCATCATTTCAATCGGTCTCAAGTGACTTATCACTAGAACTGTCTCATCTTTTTCATGGTCATTTTTCAAATCATCTAAAAATATCTCTATTCGGTGTTGCAGTTGTGTATATTTTTCTTTCTTCAATTTTGGTCCAACAATCGAGGTCAAATGAATCGGCATATTATCATCCCGAATCCGCAAAATCTCATCTAAAGTTTGTTGGCAACGAAGAGTTGGGGAGCAATAAATTGCCCCAATTTTTGTCCCGGCTAGCTCTGCTGCCAATTCCACCGCTTGCTTTACTCCCTTGGCCGTCAAGTTTTCTTTTTCCCCCGGCATCATTAACCCCAAATTTTTCCCCGCTTCACCGTGTCGCACCAAGATTATTTTCATACCGGCTATTTTACTATATTATTGGGCATTTTTGTTAATCATCCCCCATACTCTCTTAATATATTTTTCCTGTCCTTTGTACAATTCTGTTCCTACTGCTTTTTCTAAGTCAACCCATTTTCTACCTATACTGTTACCAGCCACACCAAGAGCAGCTTTACTGTTTTCCACAAAACCAGCATAGACGCCAATATTTTGATTACTGCCGGTATCAACAAACATTCTTGCTAAAGGCACATTCAAACCGATACTGTGGAAAACCTCTCCCAAAATAGCCTTGTCTGGATTATCAGGTTCTTCATGTAATCTTCCAACTCCACTTATCAGTGCTGTTTCGCTATCTTTCTTTCTCTGTTTCAAAAAAACTCTACCATCCTTATCAAATAGCACTATCGCTACTGCCGATATTTTTAACTTTTCAAATTCTGATGTATCTATATTTAAAGAGGTAATATCCTGTTCTCTCATTCACCAGTTTACCATTCCACCCCCAGTTTCTTTAGTTCTCCGCAAAACTGTTCAAAATTTTCATACAAAAATGCCGATAAACCTACTTCCTTGGCCGCGTTTGTCCTTACCAACTCATCATCAGAATAGACTACCTCGCTTGCCTCAAAACCAGACTTTTTAATCAATTCTTCATACAATCTTTTATCTGGCTTATTAACACCAACTTCATACGATAACGCTCTCGCATCAAAATCATTTAAAAATTTAAATCTTTCTTGCAGTCCATTAATTCTCGCCGGAAAATTGCTACTACAAATCAAAGTTTTGTAACCATTTTTCCTCACTGCCCTAACCACTTCCACCACTTTTTCATCCACCTCATACCCCTCAATCATTAATTTTGGTATTTCCTTCCAGTCCACCTCAATTTTCCACTCCCTTGTGGCAAAAGTCCAAAACTCTTCATCAGTCATTTTCCCCACTTTATACAAATTATTCATCTCCTCACTTTTCAAAAACACCCTTTTTGTCTCATCCTCGCTCACTCCATATTTAATCCCCAAATTTTTAATAAAATTTTCTTTACCATTAACAAAATACACCCCATCCAAATCAAAAGTGATTGCTTTTATCATATGGCTATTCTAACACCCAAACCAACCTAAATCTGTCTTTTACCCCCAAAATATAATATAATCCAAAAGCTCTTTTTAAAATCAGTCTTCTCAATCATTCCCCCTTAGCTCAGTGGTAGAGCGCTCGCCTGTTCCTAAAGAGCAGCTTTTCCGAGTAATCGGAATTGAAAAATCGGGAGAATTGCGTGAAACCTAAGTCGCCGATGAGGCGATATGGCAACCCGCAGCCGCGCCTTAGTTAAAGTCCAAGAGGGCATTGCCCCGCCGAAGCTTTAGCGTAGGAGGGTTCAGAGACTAGGTGATTACACCCTAGAGCACCCGAGTTCCGACATCGTCGGAATATAATATAGTCCAAGCCTGATTGAAATTTCAGGGTTTCTTGTAAGCGATTGGTCCTAAGTTCGAATCTTAGAGGGGGAGCACATCAAAAAAGCCCTATTTTTAGGGCTTTTTTGATGTCTTCTCACTATAAATTCAACCCACGGAGTGGGGTGAGCTTGTCCCGATCCTGAGCTTGTCGAAGGAGAGGGAAATCTTCTTATTTCTACTCCAACCTTTGGTTTCTTTTTCTCTTTTTGCCGCCTCTGATTTTGTATTGTAATTCTCACTATGTATTAATTTCAGATCAGAAAATTGCTTGGTATAAGTAGAATTTTTGGATAGATGCTGTTTTATCCTATGGTTTAGATCGTTCGTAATTCCGGTATATATAATTTTCTGATCACAAAGTAGCAAATACAATGTCCACATAATTTATTCTATCGCTATATAACAAAAGTGAGCTTGCCCTGAATGTAATGAAGGGAATCTTAGAGGGGGAGCAACGCCATTTTGAACCTAAATTTAACGTACCCCGCCGTGGAATGCGGAACTTTATACACCTAATTTTTATCAGGCACAAAGTAGAGGGCAACGGAATTCATACAATATCGCTTACCAGTCGGTTGCGGACCGTCGTCAAAGACGTGACCCAAATGTCCACCGCATCTATCGAGGACTTCAATTCTATCATCACCAAGTCCTGTCTCATTTCTTAACACCAGTGAATTTTCATTAATTGGTGCCCAAAAACTCGGCCAGCCAGTTCCGGAATCATACTTTTGCTCAGATCGAAAAAGTGGTAGGTCACAACCCGCACTATAATATGTTCCTTTTCTCTTCTCATTGTTTAACTCGCCAGTAAAAGGTGTTTCGGTTCCTGCTTCACGTAGTATGTAATACTGTTTAGGGCTTAGTATCTGCTTCCATTCGACATCAGCCTTTTGTTTATCAGGGTCAAAACGGCCCGAGACAATTTCGCTCGTTATCTGTTGTGGAGACGAATTGTTTTGTAACGATGATTTTTCTAATGGTTGAAGTACTAAAAGTACTCCCCCCACCAAGAGGGTTATTATTGTAATAAAAACAAATGCGTTTTTGAACTTAAAAATGGAACTAGTGATCATTATCAAATTTACCCAAACGTAAATGCAAAGATTTCGGCATTACTATCTTCAAATTCTAATTTCAGAATATGTTGACCCGGAGATTGAAGCTCAATTAATTTATAAAGCCGGTCACTGTCAACTGTTACCACCCCATTTTGATTATCTTCTCCAAAACTCTCCATTTTATCGTCCAAATAAACATTTACTTTTGCCGGAGTCCCATTTGTCCTCATCACCAAAAAGACCTCTTTAGCATCAAAGCTAAGTGTTAACTTCGCCCCTTTTTGGGGGTTAGCGTACTCACTCATCACCTTCCAATCACCCGTGTAGGCAAATTCACTATTTCTTAAACTTTTTGGTGCACTATATGTTCCCAACAAGTCTTTTTTGATTGTCTCTGGGGATGCAAAATTGTCTATACGTCCATATCCCAAATATATTTCCGGAGTTTTAGACTGAATTTGATAAACTGGATTGTTTATTTCAGAGAACAAATCGGTTGCTCCAGCTTCCTTAAGAAGTTCTTGGATAACTTTTTCCGATTCATCATAGGCTCCTTCCCCAAAGTGTGAATAACGGATATAGCCTTCCTTATCTATAAAATACTTCGCCGGCCAGTATCGATTGTCGTAGGCTCTCCAGGTAGCAAAATCATTATCTTGAACAATTGGATAAGTTAGCTCAAAATCCTTAATTGCCCTAGCAACATTTTTCTCACTTTTTTCAAATTCAAACTCTGGAGCATGAACCCCGATTATTACCAATCCTTTGTCACTATATTTTTTATACCACTCTCGTAAGTAGGGTAGAGTTCTCTGGCAATTAATACAGCTATATGTCCAAAAATCTACAATAACCACTTTTCCTTTTAATTCGTCCAGTGTCAGTGGATCAGAGTTAATCCAGACCCCTCCAGGAACTATTTCAGGTGCCTTGACTCCTTTTGGCATAATTAAATTGAACAACGGTTTACCCATGTCATTTTTCTTAATTTGCGAGTCAGATTGTTTATCTAACTGTTTACGAATCAACTCATTATCTTCCAGTTTGGTAAGGCCTGTCCCATATTTTGGAAATGTATTTAGGACAAAAGTTTGAAATCTTCGATCAATATTAAAGAATATGCTAATAGCAGTTATTATCATTAGCCCTCCAAATATTTTTTGAATTACTCCCAAGTTTGCCAGTAACCAGGGTACCTTTCTGAGCGCATTTTGACCTCCTAGCATAATCAAAAACATTGGTATTGCCGTCCCTAGCGAGTAGCCGAGCGTTATTAAAAAAGCCTCAAAAGTAACCGTCCCGGTAATAGCCAATGATATGACTGATGCCAAGATCGGACCAACGCAAGGTGTCCACAGAAGTCCCACCGAAAGCCCAATCAACAGCCCGCCTCCAAAGCCAGTTCTCTGCCCACTGCTGGGCACCAGTCCTGCCAACTTAGAAAATAACTGTTCTATAAAGATTTGAAACCGGGGGACAAGTAGCGAAATTCCAAACCCTGCCACCACAATGATCGATAATTGCCTAAGGGTTTCTGCGGGAATACCACTAAGCCGAACAATAGTTGATAAAAATAGTGTAAAGAAAGCAAAACTCAAAACAAATCCGACAACTACTCCCATTGGTCTGGATTTGCCTGTATACACTCCACCGACACTCGAAGTCAGAATAATCGGCAGGACAGGTAATATACACGGTGATAGTACTGTTATTATTCCAGCTAGAAATGCAAATGCGATAAGTAATATCATTGTTACTTAATATTAGATAGTAATTCGTCCATTTGTCCACCGTTCCATTTTGTTACGACCTCTCCTGAAGAATTAATTTGGACAAAGGTATGCTGATAGACAATGCCATACTTTTTAGCCAAATCTTTTTCTTCTTGATCTGTTTCTGGATCATTATAATTGACCCGAATTAATGTAACGCCCTGAGGAATTTTTTCTATGTTTTGGGAAAAGCTGGCATCGGCGGGTTTGCAGGTTGGACACCAGGATGCGTAGAAGAATAGGATGCGTCGGTTGTTTGAAGTGTTATCGAGAGTTGGTTTACTGTATTGGATATATCGAGATTCAACCATCATCTCTTCTACAGTTTTATCACTCTCATCGACGGTGTCGTCTTTCTTCATCATCAGTGCTGTTGGTTCCATGGTTGTCTCTTCTTCTGGCATCATTGATTCAGATTGAAAAGAGTTTTGCATCAGCCTGTATATACCAAAGGCAGTGATCGTCAAAACTACTATAATTACCAAAAAGGTTGTTGAGTTTTTCATATTTATTCAGTCTAGTAAATCAAAATATAAATGTCAAGTCAACTTTACATTCTGAAATGAGAGTAGATTCGAGAAACAAGCTTTGAAAAGACCATAGTACACAGAGCAATAACCATCCATGGATCAATTTCATGTTTCAATGCTTGAGCAACAATTCCCACAATCAAGGTACCAACTCCAACTAGATATGAAATCCTCCCTGCAGTCAGAATATGTATTGCCTCCCGCTCATCTGACGATTTTTCTCGGAAGAGATAAGCTGCAAATGTCAAGAAAGAGACTATGAGTGCCACTGCCAACATTGACACCATGGTGTCTGGCATGGTCAAATGGCCAGGATTTAAAAATATAATTGCAATTCCTAATATGACCGCAGCACTAATAATTTCAATAATCATATTTATTTCCCTATTGTAAACAATTTCTCAACAGTCGTGTTGAAATATTTTGCAATCTTTAAAGCCAACAACACAGAAGGTGTGTAATTACCTTTTTCAATCGCAATAATAGTTTGGCGAGTCACTCCAATTGCCCCTCCAAGTTCTTCTTGGGTGATTTTGTTTTTACTCCGATAGTCTTGGACAAAGTTGGTCACATTCTGGGTCATGGTATGGATAGTTTACCAGACCATCCAATTTTCAATTTAGGTTCCAAAAATTTGAAACACCACAAACAAGACATAAAGCGACAACAATCCCAGGCCTTCTTTTTTATTAAAAGAGTATTTCTTGCCCGTTATGGCAAAGGAGTAGGTCGCCAGGGTTATTCCTGTCAAAAAAACTAAGTCAGTTCTAAAACCGACGAGCTGTATTGGTCTAATAAATGTTGAAATTCCAAATATAAAAAGTAAATTAAATAAATTAGATCCCAAGATATTTCCTACAGCTAACTCACCATCATTTTTCTTAACTGCTACCCAGGTAGTTACAAGTTCAGGTAATGAAGTTCCGACGGCTAGTAAAAAATATCCCAAAATAGTCTCCGAGACTTTTAATTGATTCGCCAGGTTAATAATTTGTTCAATACAGATTTTTCCTGATATTACTAAAAAAGTTAACGACAAAATCAAAACTAACGGACTAAATTGTGTCATGTTAAGTTTTGCGATTTTAATGTGGTTATACTCTTTCGACAAAACCAGTAGGACGAAAAAAACCAAGATAAGTGATATGCCTGCCGACCAGTTCAAAGTAAAACCCATAAACACAGCCAATGCCCAGAATGCCATTAAAGCCGCCATATTTAAAGGTATATTTATATCCACATCTCTCTTGCGGATTTTGAAGTTATTAAAAATAGCGATTAAACCAAATATCAAACAAGAATTGGTAATGTTGCTGCCAATAATATTGGAAACTACTAATTGATTATGACCAGCCAAGGCTGAAAAAATTGTAGAAATTAGTTCAGGAAGAGATGTCCCAAAAGCTACAACAGTAAAACCAATTAGAAAGTCACTTATTTTAAGTTTTTTTGCAAAGGCAGAAGCTTGGTCTACAAAAACATCTGCCGATTTCACTAAAAAAAGTAAGCTAGTGATGATAATTACCAGAGTAATCATATAAATATGATACATTACCCGCAAACAGCCTTCCTAATTTCTTCCAATGCGGGGAGCAAACACTTTTTGAACCTAAATTTAACATACCCCATCATAGACTGCGGAACTTTTGATAAAATCAGGCTATGAAAGTTGAAGAACTGGAAAAAAGAATTAAGATAATTGAAAATCGGAACAAAAAGGTTGAAGTTGATAAGGCTTGGGAAACAAGTTTGACCAGAAAATTATTACTAATAATCTTTACTTTTTTGAGTATTGGTTTCTATATGAAGGCAATCGGGGTAAATAATCCTTGGCTAAATGCTGTTATACCATCATTAGGATTTTTATTATCAACTTTAAGTTTGCCATTTTTTAAGAATATCTGGGCAAGTAAGCAAAAGTAACTTTGCCTTAGTATCCACACACAGCAGTTCTTATTGACTCCACTTGTCCTGAGCTTGTCGAAGGAAGATGGAGAGCAAGCACTTTTTACCCTAAATTTAACCCACCCTGTCATGGACTGTGGAACTTTTGATAAAATCAGGCTATGAAATCGCATATTCTAAAAACAGCTGATAACTATTCTTTTGAAAAAGTTGGCATAAAGGGAAAAATATTTCCTGTAGATGATATTACTGACCGAACAGGTGTTTGTTTAATAGAGACTGAAAATGGTCATGAAACAAAGATAATTGAGCATAAATGCGATTTCATTTATTACATTTTAGAGGGGTCTGGCATTTTTGAAATTGATGGTCAAAATGAAAACTTTGTTCCAGGCGATTTGGTAGTTGTACCTGCAGGTTCAATTTTTTTCTATAAAGGAAAATGTAAAATGCTACTGGTTACCACACCAGCATTTTATATTGAACAAGAAGAAACTTTGTAGATTAATATCCTCTAACTGCTGTTCTTATTGACTCCAAGGGGTGGGAGCATCAAAACACATAATCCAACCAGAAAGGGGTCCGTACCCCATCATAGACGTCGGAACTACATTATTTAAGTCTCTTTTCCATTATTGAAGTATGCTCTCCTGCTTTTACAGTAAATTCAAATCCCATACTTTCATAAAGTCTTTTAGCTGTTATTTGTGTGTCTTTGACCCAAAGTTTTAAAAGTTTAATTTCATCATTCTTCTTAACTTCTTCCAGCAAATAATTTAATAGACTTTTTCCAACACCTTGACCTCTGTAATTTTGGTTTACATAAGCACCATGAATTACTGCTGTTTCGTCAGTCTCGCCCTCCTCACCAATTGTCAAATTCATTATTCCAATAATCTTTTTATTATCTTTAGCAAAAGCAAATAAGTTATTATTGTTGCCCAGTTTTTCTTTCCAATAAACTGAGGGGTAGGTTAAAGATTCATCATAAGTTGAATTAAATGCTTTCGGTTCTGCTTTTAGAGTTTCCAGTCTAATGCGCTTATATTTCTGCCATTCATCAGGCCCCAGTTTTACAATTGATATTTTAGAATTAATCATCCCTGCTGATTATAGCTTACCCACTGCATTCAACAAAAATATCTTTATCCGATTATTTTAATTTGATATTATAAAACGTATGACAACCATAAATCCCTGGATCAATTTCAACGGTAACGCCGAGGAGGCATTCACCTTTTACAAATCAGTCTTCGGTGGCGAGTTTACCAAAATTGTTCGCTTTAAAGACTTGTCGAGTGCCGACTTCACCCCCTCCGAAAAAGAAGCCAATAAAATTATGTATATTGCCCTACCCATCGGCAGTGGTTCTGTGTTGGTGGCCAACGATGTCCCCGAAATTTTGGGACTTGTTAATGAGCATGAAAATCGAAGCAAAGTTTTAGTTAATGCCGACTCCAAAGAAGAAGCTGATCGATTATTTACCGGACTGTCTGCTGGTGGCGAAGTTGAAGGTCCTATGGGCGACGGCCCTTATGGCACCTACATGGGCATGTTCCGGGACAAATACGGTATTGAGTGGATAATTGAATTTTCTCCAAAAAAATAAAGGTGTTTATTTTGTAAACGTCCTCATTCAACCTCTTTCTAATCCTCATCAGTTTGTAAACGCTCTTGAACTTTTTTAGTTGTTTCAAATCTTGCATCAGATATCCACCCCAAACTTTCTGGTTTAGGTAAATACCAAGTTTGCACCAAATCTCTCAGTTCTGTTGTCAATTGTGTCGGGTACTTCATTGCCACCCAAGTCATTAAGTCAGGCAAACTCACCAAATCATCCTTGGCCCATTCTCCCAATTTTGGTTTAAATTTTTGAAAAATAATTTGGGATAATGCGTGTCCTACTGCCAAATGAATTTTTGATTGGTCGTCATTTAACGTTGTTTGCCCTCACACAATTCCATCTGATTCTGGGTCACCATCTTTTGGTACCCAATCTGGATCAGCCATTTTTTTGGCGTGTGCCTTTTCCATCATTTCACATAATTTATCGACTCCTTTTATCGATTCTTCTGAGTCTCCAAATTCACCATCCAAAAACTCCACCACCTCTGTCAGTCTTTCCGCTCCCAACTTGGCTACAAATTGATTTGCCCCATTTTCAAATTTTTCTCCCACCACCTCAGTTGATTTCATTTTTTCGTAGCGCACTAGCATGTTGGTCTCCCGAATTCCTGCCCAGTCAGCCTCGCTCAATCCCGTCATTACTTTAATCATTTGTCGATAGGCTTCTATTGCCTGATTTGCCATCTCTGGATGAGCTCTGACCAGTGCCACCGCTCCCGTCATTTCCGGTATAGCAGCCATCCGATCATTGAATATTACACCCACTTCTTTACCCATATTATAGGAATTATATCACTTTCCCGCTACGAGAAATTCTCCAATCAATTCGTTCACCAATTCGGGGAATTCCAAATTCACCATATGGCTGCTATTTTTAATAATTTCCGTCCGAGCATTTGGCAGGCTTGACCCCAGTATCTCTCCGTTTTTCCTAAAATCCGGATAATCTTTGTCCCCAGTCATCACTAGTGTTGGTGCCGTTATTTCTCCCAACCTCTCCATTACTCCAGGTCGGGGCATTTTTTTTGGCGGATTAATAATATCCCAACCAGTATATTCCGCCACCATTTTCAAAAACAATTCATAATTCTCCAGCCGATTGCCTTTCAATTGTCCAAAAGCTCGGCAGTTTATCCACAATTCTTTAGCCTTTTTCAAATCCCCTGCCATTGCCTGACTTTCCACAGCGTTCCAGTCGTCCATAAATTCCTGACCAAATTCAGCCCCAGAAATTGTGCAGGACATCAGTACCAATTTGTCTACCAGCTCCGGATTTTCCAATGCAAAGTTAATAACTATATGAGTCCCGAGTGACAAGGCAATAATCGTTGCCTTATTTATTTTTAAATGATCATACAACTCCCGTAGGGTTAGCACTGGATCATAACCATTTTTGGGTATTTCTGATTGTCCAAAACCGTTTAGATCATAAGTAATGCACCGGTAATTTTTAGAAAATTTATCAATTTGTGGTTGCCACATCCGCGAGTCCAATGTTCTCCCATGGACAAAAATTAGTGGCTCTCCAAATCCTTTTTCATCAAAATAAACCCTCCCCGCTGTAGATTGAAAATGCGCCATATGTGCCCCATTATAATCCAATCTTTTCTCTTTTCCCATCATTATAAGTTTTGATATTAAACGTTATTCGCTCTTCAGCGGTATAATCGCTCATGACCTCAAAATACGTAATTAATCCACTTAACAAAAAAGATGTTGAATCATTTTTAGACGATAAAGCAAAAGAAATAATTAAATACTTCATAATCAAATCACTTATATCTCAGCCAGAGCCGTTAGTTGGTCAAAAAAACCTGCCAATCCAAGTTCCTAAAGAACATATTGAACAGTGGTTTACCCAAGCTCTCAACGTGGAACCAGTTGGGTCAGGGTCTTATCCAATAGATATATATAGTGCAAGTGGTAAATGGGGGGCGGACCTCAAAATGCTGAACATGCAAGTTGACCCAAGTGGTTTACCCACAAAAGGAGACAGTGGCGAAGCGTCCTTGGGACAACAATTTAAAGATACTGGACTGTCTCTCGACACTTTATTTTCCAAGGGGAAATTTAAGGAAATTATTAAAGGTTGGTTAACACTTTATTCAAATAAATTGGCAAAAGTTAAGAATGATTATGAGATAGACGATATTTATTACTTTTTCATTTTAAGACCAAATGACTCAAATAACGGAGCCACCTTTTATTTAACGGGAGCAAGAGTAGACGACACAGCAATAGATGGCGTTAGTTTATTAAAAAAAGCTAAATCCTCGATCTTTTTAAAAAATTTCATTCCAAACAAATTTGGTAACACCAAAATATACAAAGCAAAAAAGCGACTAGAATTAAGGCTTAAACCAAGAGAGTGGATCGAGTCAGGTAATACGATAAAAATCACCACCGACTTTCATGCCGAACATATTAATCTACGGGATAATACCATTGACACCAATTTTATAAAAAATCTTGTAACCAGAATTCAAAATACAATCGTAAAATTTGAAACTTAACTGTTCATTACTCTGTATATTTCTTTAGCTACCCGAGCAATCACCGGTACACTAACCGAATTTCCCACTTGTTTATAAAGCGCTGCGTCTGAAATATTTGGCAATTTATAGTCCAATGGAAAACCTTGTATTCTTGCACACTCTAATGGTGTTAGTTTTCTGATTCCTTTTTTAACTCTGATTATTGGAACATTGTGACCACCCATACCCATATTTGCCGTCAAAGTCGGACAAACACCTTTTTTATTTTCTCTTACATATTTCCTTCTCCATTGATACACCTTGCCTTCTTCAGTCACTGAATCTTTAATTCTGTCATACAGCGGTTTTCCGTTATAAAAGTATTTTTCCGGTACATCTTTTTCTAATAAATCAACCACACTTTTGGTAAGTTTAACCGGTTCTGGAAATCTAAAATTTTCAGCATATTTTTTATTTCTAAAACCGACTATATAGATTCTTTCTCGGTTTTGGGGAATGTTTCCATACTCCATACTGTTGAGCACTTTGACTTTTAGATGATATCCCAAGTTAACTAAAGTTTCTTCAATTATTTTAAAAGTCTTTCCTCCATCATGACCTTTTAAGTTCTTCACATTTTCAAGCAAAAAACCCTCAGGCTTTCTGGCTTCAATAATTCTGGCAATATCAAAAAATAAATTTCCTCTGCCCTTTTCATCGTTAAAACCTTTTCGGTAGCCGGCGATTGAAAAAGCCTGACAGGGGAAGCCCCCCAACAAAAAATCGAATGGAGGTAAGTCGTCAATTCCAATTTTTCGAATGTCCTCAACTACTAATTTTGAATCTTTAAAATTTAAATCATACGTCTCTTTACATTTTGGTTCAAAATCATTGGAAAATACTGTTGTAAAACCAGCATCTTCAAAACCAAGTCTGATACCACCTATCCCGGCAAATAAATCAATAGTTCTGAAACCATGAGCTAAATGTTTGTGTGTGTCGACAAAGGAACTAGTATTGATATTGCTAATTATTTGATAGACCACTCCTCTAATCTCCACGTCTTCGCGATAAAATGGCAACATTGCTTGATTTCTTGGTTCCAATCTAAATCGGGATTTTTCTCGGTAAATCTTTTTAAGAGTTGCCTGATTATTATCAATAATCGCCACCACTGTCTGACCGTTTTCAGCCACCGATTGTTTTTTAATTACCACAATATCCCCGTCAAAAATACCTTCATCAATCATACTTTCTCCAATCACTCTTAATGCATAAAAATCTTTTGGGTCAGTAATATGGCTATTCACCACAGAGATCATTGTTTGTTGTTCCTCTATTGCCTCAATTGGTTGACCGGCCGCTATTAGTCCAACTAACGGAATTTTAAACACTTGATCAACTTCAGTCACATTAATTCCTCTTGGTTGATTCACTTCTTTATTAATTAAACCCAGAGATTCAAGTGATTTAATATGATGATGTATTGTCGATACCGATTTTAGCTGCAAATGTCTAGCTATTTCTTCAAGCGATGGCGAGTAACCAAATTTAGTTTGGAACTTAAGGATAAAACTCAATACTTGTTTTTGTCTTTTTCTAAGCATTTATCGGTTAAATTACTTTCGATTTATTTTCGATTATAATTAAATATAGATTATAAAATATTTACTGTCAACTCTAACAGAGTAAACTTATAGACATCAAATGAAAACTAAAAAATTCTGCTCCCTCACCCCCACCTTTCCTCAAAACATGTTTATTGTACTTTTGTTTATCAAAAGTGGCAAAAACACCCTGGCCTACCCACTTTTTGAAACCTTTAGCGATTATCAAAAAATTAACAAAACCACCAAAAAACTCAAACGCCAACTGGAGAAAAGAAATGAAGACACTACTGTTTATGCTGGACTGGTGGCCACCCTCGAATACCATCACAGCTTTCCTCTCAAAAAAGAATATTGGGATGTATCTGAAACCAAAAATCTAAACAAAGATATTCGGATGATGGCATTTTTAAAATTATTCAATGATCCCCACCAATTTTTTTGGGTGGCTATTACCCCTCAGTCTTTTAATAATAAAACCCAAAAATGGCGATTAACCAATTGGCTACCAATCAAAATCACCTCAACTGATGAACAAATAGAAGCTCTAATCAAAACATCAGACCAATCGGTTGATGAGCAGGCAAAAAGTATTGGTTTGTATTCCGTCGTCAACATCCAAGGTCTAAATATCGACACCGGGCAATTATTTCAGCCCAAAACGAGTGTTATCACCAAAGAACCCGATTGTTAAAATAGTTTTACATTATCATGTCAAAATACTTGACACACATATTTTGTCAGTGTAAACTTATTTATCATGACTCAAGCAACAAACTTCCTCGGTAATATCAGATCTAAAAATAGCTGGACCCAAGAAGAAATGGCCAATATTTTGGGCGTTTCCCGGCCCACCTATAATGCCATGGAAAAAGGGGAGACTAGCCCCACGCTCGAGCAAATCAATAAACTAGCCAACAAAATTGGTTGCGAGCCAAAAGATATTTTGACTGAAGGTATTTTTGACGAAGCCAAATACAAAGAAGTGTTGCTCGAAACTATTCGCCACGGTGCCGACTCTGATGGCAAAATTACCAAAACAAAATTAGCCAAATTAATTTATCTCAACGACTTTGCCTGGTATTACCAGCACTTAGAGCCCATGACTGGCGCCAAATATCGCCGGTTACCGCTTGGCCCTGTCCCCGACATTTTTTTTGCTAAGGTTGAAGAATTAATCAACGATGGCACCCTAAATTTGGAACTCAAAAATGACAAAAGCCAAATGATCAGTTTGTCCCGAGCTGGGGAAATGTCTAAAACCAAAATCCTCAACCCAGATGAGATTAAACTAATCAATAACGTTTCCCAAAAATGGCAAGGCAGGCGAACCGAAGAGATTGTCAAATTTACCCACGAGCAACTACCCTACAAAATTTGCACCCCAGGAGAAGTTATTCCCTACGAATTAATTACTCAACAAGAATCGGAGTATGTCTACTAACGGTCATTCCGTTTATATTGAAAAATTTGCCGATCGGCATTTTGTTAGCAGTTTTGCTAAAAAGTACAAAGGTAAACAGTGGGATATTACTTTAATTGCCATCAAGGAAATTCTCTCCCGTTACGCCAACGTTGCCCCACGCAATATTTCCACCGACTCGAAGCTCGACATAATTTGTCCTTGTAATGGGTATATTTTAGTTAAATTAGATTTCAAAATTGCCGGCAGCAACGTGTCTGCCAAAAGTTCCGGCAATCGAGTTGTGGCAGCAGTTGATAACGAAAATAAAGTTGTCAAAATTTTATTGGTGTATTCCAAAAATGACATTGGCCCGCCAAATGAAACCGCCAAGTGGAAAAAACTTGTTTCCGAAAACTATTTTGAATTTAAAACTTTAAAGTAATTTTTCCTCCAAGCGTTATAATAAGTCATGAAAAACGCTTTAATATTAATTTCCTGGTACGGCACCCCAGAAAGTGATTGGCTTCCATGGTTAAGAATTGAATTAGAAAAGAAAGGGTATAAAGTATCTATTCCTGATCTGCCTACTGTGCGCACTAACCTTCCAGACATGGAACAAATGCTCCAGTTGCTAAAAGTTGATGAAAACACCTTGGTCGTTGGTCATTCTCTAGGCGCACTTCTCGGCCTACGTCTAGCCGAAAGGCAAAAATTTAATAAATTAATTTTAGTTTCAGGATGGGACTTTGATGATGGCTTGGCGCCAGAACACCGTCTTTTTTGGCCTAATAAAATTGATCACGATAAAATCAAAGAAAATGTCAAAGAATTTGTCGTGATTCATTCCGACAACGATCCATACACGCCGGTTCAAGTTGCCGAAGATATGTGTAAAAAGCTAGGCGGAAAATTTGTATTAGTACCAAACGGGGGTCATCTATCTATAAGTAAGGGTAATAAAACTGATTTACCAGAAGTTTTACCCCATACCTAGAGTGATTTATAAAACTACTAATAAAAAATTAATTTTTTTTTTGAGATTGTTATTATAAATCATGGTCGAAAAGCTTAAAAACATAGTACTTTATCAGGTTAGTCTTGGTCAAATTCCATTAGTTATTAAATAATAATTTATTGAGGTTGGGGGATTAGTCTCATGAACAAATTTCAAAAAATATCAACCATAAACTCTCTCAACCTTCCCAAGAATATTGAGGATGAAATTCAAAGTTTTTCAGAAGAGAAAATAGTTTTTTATCAAGACGATAGTCAAACAGAGGAGGAGACAATCGGTCGAATTGGTAATGCCGACGCTGTTCTAGGATCATGGAATTCTACAATTACCAAAAAAGTTTTAGACGCTTGTCCCAATATTAAATACATTGGAATTTGTGGCACTAGTCTGACCAAAGTTGATGTTGAAGAAGTCAAAAAACACAATATCGTTTTAAAAAATGTTACCGATTATGCAGACGAAGCCACTGCCGAATTTGTATTTTGTCAAATACTCAATTTATATCGTGGTTTTGGTAAATACCAGCTCGACACGGTTCCTTCAGAGCTAAATAATAAGATTATTGGCATAATTGGATTGGGAGCAGTAGGTCAGCAAGTTGCCAGGTTAGCCCTTGGTTTTAATATGAAAGTAATCTATTTTTCGCGGACCAAAAATCCGGAATGGGAAAGTAAAGGTTTAGTCTACCAAGAACTCGACACCCTCCTCTCAAACTCCGATGTAATTTCTATTAGCGTTCCCCGAAATCAAAAAATTATTGGTCCTCACGAGCTTTCGCTCATCAAGCCAAAAGCTGTTTTGGTAAATACTGCCATCGGTACTATTTTCGATTTTCCCAGTCTTGTTGACTGGATCAAAAAAGGCCAGAATTTTTTTATATTAGATAACCAAGAGTACATAGATCAAGTCAAAGATTTACCTAATGTTATCGCTACACCAGTTACCGCCGGCAAAACCAAAGAATCTGGCAACAGGCTAACCAAAAAAATACTAGACAACTTAAATACCTATTTTAGTTCTGGTTTATAATCAACTATGCAATATCAAAAAATCTCCACCATCCTTATTTGGTCCGAAAACTGGAAGCAATTGGCCGATTGGTATCAAAATACTCTTGAACTAAAAGTGGTTGAAGAAATTAATCATCCTCAGGATACCGGCAGACTCTTTGAATTTTTCGCAGGTGGTACCTGGTTATGGATCGGTCAACATTCCGAGGTCAAAGGTCTTAGTAAAGATCCCTGTCGAATAATGTTCAATATCAATGTTGACTCTGTCCAGCAAGCCTATGATGATTTGCTATCCAAGGGAGTCAAGTTTATAGCGTCACCTTTTAAAGCCCCAACTTTCGACAAATGGTTTGCCACTTTTTCCGATTTGGACGGCAACCTGGTGCAATTAATTGGACCAAAAGAATAAATGGCGGAGTTTAAACTATTGGAAAAATTGAAATTAAAAAGTGGTGACAAAGTCCTAGTTTTCATGCCTCACCCCGACGATGAAGCGGTCTTTTTGTCCGGTACCATTCGTCAATTAATTAAAAATGAAATAATCGTCAAAGTAGTTACTGTTACTCGCGGCGAGGCCAGTACTTTACGCTACGGTCTCAAACCAACAGATAGTTTAGCTGAAGCCCGAGAAAAGGAATTAGTCAAAGTTTTCAAAATATTAGGTGTTACCAGTTTTGATATAAAAAGTTTCAAAGATGGTGGTCTGCACACTCAAATCAACCAACTCAAAAAATATCTCAGTCAAGAAATTAACTCATTCTCACCTAACATGGTTATTACCCTCGAGCCTGACGGCATCTATGGTCATTCTGACCATATTACATTGTCTGATGTTGTCACCAGTTTGATTGTCCCACCCTGTCGTCTGGCTTACTCGACTATTGCCGAGTACAAACACAAACCAAAAGCGTCTCATATGGCCATAAGAGAGGTAAATCCTTTAAAACCAAATATTATTGTAAAACTAGGTTTAATTGATAAGGTGACCAAAATTCGCTGTCTTAGGTGTCACAAAACTCAATTCAACTTTAAGAAAGCTCAACCAGGTGACTATAATTTTTTCAAGGCCAACAGATTATTAGACTTTGAATATTTAGTTATTTAAAAAGTATGTTTAGTAAATACAAATTTTTTCTATTTTCCGAGGACCCCGACAAGTTAATGCCATTCTATCGAGATGTTCTCGAAATGAAGGTCCAAAAAAAACTTGAATACCCCAAAGATTATGGTTATATGCTCGAAGTTGCTCCGGGGTATGAGTTGTGGGTTGCCAAGCATTCCCAAGTCAAAGGTAAGAGCACCGAGCCAGTTCGCACCATGCTCAA
>JAGORQ010000024.1 GCA_018062705.1 Candidatus Shapirobacteria bacterium | reverse complement strand
TCCCTTGGTCGACCAACTAGTCGCCGATTCCGACCCAGAACGGCAATTTTATTGTTGGTGGAATGAAGAAGCTTATGATATCAATCCCAAAAAATTTACCAAATCTATCGGTCTGAATCGATTATTATCGATAAAAAATATACGAGCGAGTGATGTTCTTACAGTTGGCAATGGCGTTAATGATCGCGACCTAGTTGGCGCCTCAATAAATATATCTACCAATCCGTCAGAGCTCCAAACCGACGATTTTTTTGTTGAGGGTGAAGAAGTTGGCACCCTCCAAATTCTTGACCGTTTGCTACAATTAACCCATGACCAAAATTAATTTTTATCCTTATTTAATTTTAGTTTTAATTATTGGCGTACTTTTTTTGGTAGTCAAAAATGACCCAAAAAGTCCACCAAATTTAGCAAAGGAAACTTTACAAATTACTCCCACAGTCAATATGTCCAGTCTCAAAATTGAAGATACCTTAGTCGGTTCCGGTCCGGCTGTTAAATCAGGCGACACCATCGCTATTCATTATTTAGGCACGCTAGTCGATGGCAAAAAATTCGACAGCTCTTATGATCGCGGTCAACCGTTTCAAACAAAAATCGGTGTCGGTCAAGTGATCAAAGGTTGGGACGAAGGTGTGGTTGGCATGAAGGTTGGTGGCAAGCGCAAACTCACTATCCCCCCCGAGCTTGGTTATGGCTCTCAGGAAATTCCTGGCGCCATTCCCGCCAATTCCACCCTCATTTTCGAAGTCGAATTGGTAAAGATTCTATAGACTATTTCGTCTTGGCTTGTCAGTTATAATCCTGAGCGAAGTCGAAGGACTCATCAGTCCGCCTTGGGCGGAAATAATCTACTAAGCACACTGCACCGTCGGTCGAGAGTTTCCTCTCGACCAACGTTTTATGTGCGGTGCGCCTAGTCCTGGCTAGAAAATAATTGGGGGAATTGAATTTTTCAACTCAATAACCTGAATTAGGACATAAATTACAAGTACTAACTGTAGGGAGCCAAAAAAAAGCATCAGCCCAATTATTAGCTTTTCAATTTTTGACATTTCAATCCTCCTCGGATTTTCAAAAAAACACGGATACGACATTCACCGAAAAAATTTCTTCGGCTACTTTTTTAACCTATCTTCTCAATCGACCATAAGTCCCCCAATTTTGTCCACAGATATTCCCCCGACGACGTCGAAAACCAGACAGAAAGTTTCCCATCCGGTCCGATTTCAGCGTCTGTGACGTATGTCACTACCACATCGATTGTGAATGAACCTATTATTTCCCCCTTGTCGTTTAGTAAGACCACCATGTTCTTGCCAGGTTCGGCAACTACAAACACGGCATGATCGGAGCTCGAGTGGCTTGCAGGTGTGAACACTGCATTGGAACCCCCGAGCGAAGACGCTGAAAGGTGGACTAGATAACTGTCCTCAGTCAGCTGATAGTCCACAGTATCCGATCCTGTTTCCACAAAGGGGGAAAATGTCACCTTTGGGTACTCTGGGGCACTGGTGGGCTCGGTCGCGGGCGCGGGCGGTGTAGTTGGCGCAAAAAATGCCAACCACAATACTAGAACAACTACAAATACATACAACAACTTCGGTATTCTCATAGCAATCTCCTTCGGGGATTTTCAAAACTTGCGCGGATATGTCTTCACCGAAAAAACAATTCGGTTACTTTTGTTTCCTTTTTTAATTTTTTAACAACCAAAACAGCCACTTATTTTTAAGTAACTAGTTTGGTTGTTAAAAACCGGAGACAAAATGAACCTAAAACAAAATATTTCCTAGCCAAATTTTCAAAGGACAAGTCTAATTGCTTAGACCAACTTTCCAAATTATTTGGCATATACCAAACTTCTTTGGTAGTTTCACGAACAAGTTATACATAGCAACTATGTAGCTTATTCAGCCTAAACTATACCAAAAAAATGGGCATTTGTCAAGATTATAGGATACATTCGCTACTATTCTAGGTTCAGTTCTCTTTTTGAATCGTCTTCCAGTGGTACAAATACAGTGGTGCGCCAACCAGCACCATGGCTACTGCGTTTGACAAGTCTCGTTGTCTTTGTCGACCAATATCGGTTCTTTGCCTCTCTTCAGCTTGTTGTTGAGTTTCAATCTCAGTCATTGTCCCGTCCTTAGCTGGAATCGTCATTGGCGAAGTGGTGTATATATCGGCGTTCGGGAAAACAAAGGTTTTTATACCCAAATTAACCAGCTGTATTCCTCCTACAACCACTATCAACAATCCCACAAACGAAAATAGGTATAAATACAATAGTCTTAAATTGAACTTCATAAATACATTCTAACGCGATATACTTACATTATCCATTAATTACTTTTTGTGTCCCAATTAGTAATTAGTAATTATTAATTAGTAATTAATTTGTATGCCCTTTAGTATAAATTTAGCTGTAATTACCGGTAACGTCACTCGCGATCCCGAACTCCGTTATACTCCCTCCGGCTCGGCTGTCTGTAGCTTCGGAGTCGCTACCAATCATTCGGTCAAAAAAGGTGACCAATGGGAAGATCATCCAACTTTCCACAATATTGTTGTCTGGGGTAAACAGGCCGAATACATTAGCAACAATGTCAAAAAAGGCACCAAGGTGTCAATCACCGGTCGCATCGACAATCGCCAATACGACGCCAAAGACGGCACCAAAAAATATATTAGTGAAATCGTGGCCGATACTGTCATTCCCTTTACCGATCACCGTGCCAGTTCAGCCAACGATGATGGTCAATCAACTCCAAAATCAAATCAATCTACACCAGTCAATGATATTCCCGACAAAGTCGAGGACATCATCATTCCCGACGAGATGCCGTTTTAAAAATTGTCTGTAGTATTTGATTTATTGGGCGACATTCTTGTAGAGACGCGCCACCGGCACGTCTCATAAAATAAACAAAATTACCATTCTACAGGTGTTTTATTATTCTTTAGCAAATACACATTTGTCTTCGAAAACGGCTTCGATCCAAAAAAACCGCTATAGGCCGCAAACGGTGACGGGTGAGGGGATTTAATTACCAAATGCTTTTTATCATCAATAAAAGCACCTTTTGCTTGGGCATACTTACCCCACAGAATAAATACTAAACCATCCTTTTGGTCGTTTAAAATTCTAATCACTGCATCAGTAAATTCTTCCCAGCCTTTCTTCTGATGCGATCCAGCTTTATTAGCTTGGACAGTCAAGGTTGAGTTTAAAAGCAATACCCCTTGTTTTGGCCAATTATTAATATTTCCCTCAGCTCCTAAATCACTTTTTAGTTCTTTGTAAATATTTTGCAATGATGGGGGATTTCTCACTCCTTCATCTACCGAGAACGCCAAACCATTGGCTTGTTTTGGCTCATGGTAAGGGTCCTGACCTAGAATCACCACTTTGACCTTGTCAAACGGCGTTAATTCAAAGGCTCTAAAAATAAATTTACCTGGTGGATAGACCTGATTACTTTTGTATTCATCTTTAACAAATTCCACCAATTTTTCAAAATATTCTTGATTAAATTCCTCCTCCAGCACATTTTTCCAACTTGCCTCAATTTTTACATCCATAACAATCATGGCACATAGCCAAAACGCTAAAGAAAAACATAATAATTATTTTGAGACGTAAACTCCGTCTTGCCCAAAGCCAACTAAATCAATCTTACCATCACCTGTTACGTCACCCACAGTTCGAACAAAATTAGTCACATTCCAACCATGTGCCGCATCCATAATACTTCCTGCAAGATAGATTGGTCCAAAACTTGTACCTGTTGAATTTGACGCATATACACCTGTTGATCCAAAACCTACTATATCCATGTAGCCATCACCATTTACATCGCCTATAGTTCTGACCGAAGCAGAATTTGTCCAACCATCAACCGATTTATAGTCACCAGACCTTTTAGTAAGGGGCCCAAATCCAGTTCCTGTTGAAATGGCAACATATACTCCATCTTCCTTAAATCCAATCAAATCAAAAAGACGGTCATTATTAACATCACCAACAACTCTGGTAGACCCACTAACACTCCAACCGTCTTCCGGCTTAAAACTGGCAGTCCATTTGGAAATTGTTCCAAATCCAGTTCCTGTTGAAAGAGCCACATACACACCATCTTGACCAAATCCAACTAAGTCATCTTTACCATCTCCATTAACATCACCCACTGTACGAGTAAAGCTTGCTACTGTCCAGCCATGGGAAAGGTCAAATGAACTAGTCCATTTGGAAATTGTTCCAAATCCAGTTCCTGTTGAAAGAGCCACATACACACCATCTTGACCAAATCCAACTAAGTCATCTTTACCATCTCCATTAACATCTCCTGTCGTTCTAACAAAGTCCTTAACTGACCAACCATGACTAAGGTCAAAAGCACTTGTCCACTTGGCAATAGGACTACTAAATCCAGTTCCGGTGGCATTAGTTAAAGATACGTATACTCCATCTTGGCCAAAGCCGACCAGGTCAGCTCTCCCATCTCCATTAACATCGCCAGTGGTGCGAACAAAACTAGCAACTGTCCATCCATGAGCTAAATCAAAAGCTGTTAGCCACTTGCTAACGGGGCCAAATTGACGGACGAGAGAAACTTGAGCCGGTGGAGCTAAGGTTGTAACCGTAACAGTTAAAGGTACTGGGTTACTACAATACCTACTATCTGATAAATTCGCCAGTGCCGCTACTTGTCCAGTTCCAACTGCAAGAGCAGTAACTCTTTTAGTTGCTGAATCCACACTAACAATATTTGGGTTTAGAGCAACATAATTCCATTGGGTAACTGTTGCAGATCCAAGACCAGAAGTAACCGAGGCAGTAAATGATGCAGTTCCCCCAATACTCAAGTTAAGTGTCGTCGGAGAAACTGCTACTGTACAAGGCTCGGGGGTTGTACTTGGTATTAGAGTTGGTGGAACACCAACTCCTTTTTCCACCACAATTGTTAAAACATTATTAACTTTGCTTTGAACAAATATCTTTAAATTTGCTTCAGTGTCTTCCAGTATAGATCCTACAGGCCAAGTAGTGTAATTTGGCACCATTGTTCTAGGTAAAAACGTGTCAGTCATGGTGTTATATGCAGTAAAATGCACATTGTCATACAATCTAATCATGGCTCCTTCTTGGACACCATAGCTAGGACTTTTATCGCTATCCACACCAAGTAAAGCTCTGTTTTCAATTACATAATATGAAGTCGTGTCTCTAAAAACTCTAAGCATTTGTTTTCCAGTTGCATATACTTCAATTGGGGACAAAGTGTAGGTATAAATTCCGTTGGAGGTACTAGCCAATACATCCTGAATATTGTTGGAAGTCAACCAACCAAACATATTTTTGTGATATGCACTAAAGTCAAATATTCCATATGAATTTTTACCCATCACTTCCCAATAATCTCCATACTCATCATAACTTTGTCCGCTGGCGATAGATGTAATTGGATAACTAAAAAATAATGAGCTTGAGTGAAGCTCGCCAAAATTATGTCCTAACTCATGAACAATCGTGCCAGTCAAGTTGTAACCAAATTGAGGTTGGAATATATAGCTATCGATCAATACTATGTTTCCGCCATAAAGAGCGTTTGAAGTGCAACTTCCAGTACCGTTAAAGTTTGTTGGCATCATGTAAATTATGTTTTGATAATTAGCATTTACAATTTCCGGATGATTTGTTGCTAGCCAAGAACGCAACTCACCTGATTGTTTAAGAGCATTAAACTTCTGACATAATGTAGTCAAACTTCCTCCCGAAGAAACATTTGTTGTGTACCAACCGAAAACATCACCATCAGCCAAAACATTAGTACCTAAGGCTAAATCTAGTTGATTAAATGAACTAGTCTTGTAAAAATATCTAACTCCACTAACGTTTGTTGGACTAAACATGTTAAGTACATCTGCTCGTGTTGGGTAAGGCATGGCCGGCAGGTCACTCCAATTAAGCATAACCACTGCAACTTTTCTGGCACCAGTTACCACACTCTGAGTTCCAGCCGAAGCTTGGGAATTAAAAGTACTTGGACTAATCACCCCTCCATTAGCTTCATTAATTTCAAAAACTTTTGAAGAGTTCATAACACCAACAGCATTTACCTTGGCACCAGAGATAAGTTTTTTAGTACCAATGTAATTTACCGGAGTAGAATCAATGTAGTAACTAGTTTTGGAAGAACTATTTTTAATATCATCAGAAACCACCACCAAAAGTGTTCCGCTAATTGATTGTGTTGGAGCAGAGGTTGCTCCACTTTTATACAACACTTTATTGCGGATTATACTTACCACCCCAACCAACATGACTAAAAAAAAGACAAATGAAGCTATTGCCAACTTTTTCTTAGGTGTATTCATCATAACTTAATTAGACACCTAATTTTTAAAAATGACAACAGTTTACCCCTCTGTAACCATTCCCGCTCCACAACCACCTTTCTCGTAAGGTGAATTTAATCGACTCTCAAAACCATGATGCATATCAAAACGACTTTGTGGCACCTCAGCCAAAAATACCACACTTCGAACATCTTTGTTAGTTTGGTCATCAACCGACAAAATCCTTCCACCGTCAGCAGTTAATGTTCCCCTTGCTCGCTCCTACCTTTCCTCAGCATAAACACTTTTTCGAGTCAAAGAAAAATAAAATTC
The DNA here is from genome assembly GCA_018062705.1 of Candidatus Shapirobacteria bacterium. Classification (GTDB taxonomy): domain Bacteria; phylum Patescibacteriota; class Microgenomatia; order UBA12405; family UBA12405; genus JAGORQ01. The sequence continues at coordinate 5,036 of JAGORQ010000024.1, read as the reverse complement.
AACCTTAACGCGCATTAGATTATTTAGTTAACTTTTCTACCAAAAACTTAAATCTAGAGTCACCTTTTCTGTTAGTAAGCCTGCCTACTACGTAGCCTGGAGTCCAACCGTCAACAACAATCACTGTAGAAACAGGCTCATCTCCAAGTGTCGCTTTTAATGACCTATCAATTATCACACCACCTCCATCAACTAAAAATAGTTCGCATTCTTCATCACAATCTAGAATGGTTAGTTTAATCCTATCACCTGGCAGCAATTCTATCGGAACAAAAGTATCCAAAAAAGCTGTATCATCATATTCTTCTTCAGTTTGACGTATAGATAAATCCATTTGTATACTCCCTGTCTTAGGATCAACCACCACACTTGAGTCAATACAATTTTCATGGACATTATTAAAGTGAAAACCTACCTCTTCTCTAACATAAATTTTCTTTAACATTTCTGGGTTTTCTGGCTCATGGCATGCCGCTTTGGCAATCTCCAGTGGCACTTCGGGCTGGCTAGGCGTGGAAGTAGAAGTGGGCAAGGCTGTATTGGTTGGCATAAGCGTATCAGTTGGTCTTGGTGTAGTTGTCACAGTTACAGTTGGAGCCGGGTAATACACTCTTGTTTCTGTTGGCAAGTAAATTGCATCAACATTTAATCCAGTGCCACCAAAAATTTCTGTCGCTTCACTTGCAGGACCAGAATAAAGTACATTTGGAGTTTCTTCAACTGTTTTTAAAGTAGCTAGATTTCTCATTGAGAGTGCACCGCATCCTATAAGAGTAATACCTGCTCCTATATTTCCCATGCGCTTATCTCGCAACACCGCTCCGCAAACGGTGGTTAGCACACCAGCTCCAATTACTACCAATTCAGGATACATCCGTCGATTATATCACAAAGTACCTATAGTACCATCAATATTCCAATACCTACCACTATCACACTCCAAATTTGAAGCTTCAACCCACTATGACGACGAAAGCTGTTGTTAGAGATACCGAAAACCAAAAAAGGGTTTGATGCCACCAACAACCCATTCTTTAATGATGGTTTAGTCGAATATCCCAACTTTTTAAAAAAAGAATAAATCCCTCCACCGATTAGCCCCCAGCCAAATAGTCGCAATGGTTTAGCGGTTATATAATTCATAAATTCTGGATAGATTACCCCCATCATTAAAGCCAGCATGAACAAAATAGCGGACAGCAACACACCTTTTTTGTAGCTTGTAGCAATTTCTTTTTGCTTCATTTTGTGACCCCACAGGGAATTGAACCCTGGTTAGCAGAATGAGAATCTGCTGTCCTAGCCACTAGACGATGGGGCCTGCTAATAATGTACAATAGAAACAGATGAATTTTACCAAATACCGCCAATTAATTCTTCTACTGATTATTACCCTGGCTTCCACCTTATTTATCTGGTTTGGTTTCTATTTAAATCTACCTCAAAAACTCGGTTTTCCGGCGACAACACTCGAAACTGTTTTTGCCAACTACGACGGACCAAATTACATGGTAATAGCCAAGTGTGGCTACAACAAAACCTGTATTGGTCAAAATTTTTCACTCCCGCAACCTTTGGAATATTACCCGGCCCACCTCCCAGGCTACCCCCTAATAATCAAATACTTTTCCTATTACACCACCACCCCCAAGGCTATGCTTTTGGCTACCCTTTTTGGATCGCTATTTTTAACCGGCACTACCTACTACTTTTTTAAATTATTTGCAGCTCCTCCGGCTGTTTTCTGGCTAACCCTGGTTTCTATCTTCTTCCCCGCCCGAATGTTTGTTCTCCGTCTCGTCGGCGCTCCAGAATCTTGGTTTATCGGTAGCATCTTAATATCGATAATTTATTATAAGAAAGGTAAATATTTACCCTCAGCCATTTTTGCAGCTTTGGCCCAATTACTCAAAAGTCCTGGCATATTACTTTTTACAGTTTACGGAATACTTTTTTTACAGGATTTATTCAAAAACAAAAAGATAAATCTTAATTATTTTTGGTACATCCTCACCCCTCTAACCGTTTTTCTTATTTTCAATTCTTACAAAATTCAAACAGGGGACTTCTGGGCCTATTTTCACAGTGGCGACAATTTTCACCTCACAGCTCTACCTTACGAAGTCTTTGTTAGTAATCGTAGTTGGATCAACACTATGTGGCTCGAGGACGTCATCTACATTCTTATTATCAGCTTTATTGGACTCAAAAAATTAATCAAAAAATACAATTTTACTCTGCCAGCACTATTTCCATTAATATTTACTGTTGCCACTGTCTTTGTGGCCCATCGGGATATTGGCCGTTATATAGCTCCAATCTATCCTTTTATATTTTTAGCCTACTCCAAGACTATTAAACACCAATCTTCGAGGAAAGTGTTTTATTTGCTCCTGCCAGCAGTTATACTTTTTGCTATCAACTTCATAATTGGCAATACCGCGCCAATTGCTGACTGGACACCTTATTTATAATCATGGGAATACCAATAACCTACCAATCGTCAGAGCCTTCAATCTCCACACATCTTCGTCATTATCGAGAACAACTCGAGTCAGGCAGGGCAGTCCGAGTTTCCGACATAGTCAATTCCTACACCCAAATGCAACCCCTAATGCATCACAAATTAGCCACTGACTCAGTCGATGTCGATGCTCTCAATTATGCCGCCACTCGCTTACCCGCCACTATCTACAGAGTTCGCAATGTTACTCTGGCTTTGTCTCGTGAAGAGCTAATCGCCTCGGGAATCAAGGTTGACACCTGGTCCAAAGTTAGCTCACCCAACCGTCGACGGATAATGTATCTTGATCCCACCGGCACACTTTTAGCTTGCCTCATAAACTCCGATTCCGACATCGACGACGTAGTCAATAATCTTTTGGCCTATTACATCGAGCACCGGAAAATCGGCCGTCTTCTCAACCACCAATCAGAAAAATTTCTTGCCAACCCCGATCCAAAGGCTCTAGGTCTAGAACCAATCGAGCTTAGTGGACTCACCAGTCTTTTTCGAGAAAATTGGGATAGTTTTATTAACTCCACCTCCTTTGAGTTAAACTTTCAAATCACTGCTGTTCGATATGATCGGGCCAAATTTTCCCAAAACTGTCACAATTGGTGGACCGATATATCAGCTAGATCCCTAATTCTCGGATTTAATGAAGTTCCTGTATATTTTGTTTCCTCCAATTCGCACAGCCTGGTCAACATAATTGGTGGGTTTATTAATAAAAAACAGAATTACATTTTTGACTATATTTCTCGGACGGAACCAGATATTTACGAGTCATGGTTTGCCACCAAAAGAGAAAACAATCGGGAACAAGTTAATGACTTCTTGTATTATCTGTCATCACGTTTCCTGTCGCATAATCCAGAGTTTGAAGCTGAAAAAACCGACTACGAAAAGTCTCTTGGCCTTCGCACCCTTACCGACAACGACCGTTTCCCCACCGATGTTCAACTAATTCCTTTAAGTGCAATTGCCAATTCAACCAATCTCGATCCAAATATTAAGGTGTCCGACCTCGACAAACTTCGCCAAAGTAAGGCTCTAATCATCAACATTCAGTATCCGCTTGGTTTGGCCGCTGGCTATTTGCTCGACGAAATTCTCAACTACTTCAACAATCTTCGTTCAGTTTATGTCATTGGTAAGGCCGCTATTCTCAACGGTAAAATCGGTGATATTCAAATTCCTAAATCTGTCTTTGATGAGACCTCGGGCAATACTTATAATTTTGAAAATACTTTTAATAAATACTTTCCGTTCGAGTCTGTAATTAGCACCGTCATGCTCGACCAGAAAGCAGTCTGTGTTTATGGCACATTTTTGGAAAATAATACCCAAATGAAAAATTATGTCGATATTGGATTGAATATTGTCGAAATGGAATCAGGACATTTTTTATCAGCTCTAAATCGTAAGTACTCTCAACTTAACAATTTACCAATTGACGTCGGCATCATAAATTATGCCTCCGACAACCCCTTAGTCGAAAACTTAACTAAAGAGTCACTTAGTGTTCGGAGTGTTGAATCATCTTACCTATCCACCCTGGCAGTCCTTCAACGGATTGTTGATTTAGAAACTCAGGCCAAATAAAATTTCCCATTCTCCTCTTCTATTAGCCCTCGCATCAACATCATTGAAATTGCTGTCGATGTCTCAGTAACGCCAGTTCTAATATTTCGACACAATTCATCAATAGTTACTGCCTCAGTCTCCAGCACACTCACAATTTTTTTCTCCAAAGTCGACAAATCAGAATAGTCTTTAAACAAACCCTGTTGCTCTGGCCTCGCCAGTCCATCACCCAAAATATCCGCCACCTCTGTCACCATTTTGGCTACTCCTGATTTAATTAACCAATTAGGCCCAGCCGACACCGACGAGTTTATCGGTCCCGGAACTGCTAAAACTTTTTTGCTTTGTTTCATCGCGAAGTTGGCAGTGATCAAGCTACCCGATTTTATACCCCCCTCTACCACTAATACTCCAGCAGTCGATAGCGCTGACATAATTCTGTCCCGTTGTGGAAACGACCATACTGTCGGCTTAAAATCACTCGGATATTCCGATATAACCAACCCTCCTTTATCTAAAATCGCCGAGTAGAGTGCTTCGTTATAAAACCGATTCATCATATCTAGCCCACCGCCAACCACGGCGATTGTTTTGCCTCCACATTCCAAACACTCGCTATGAGCCGCCGTATCCACACCGTACATAAAACCAGAAATCACCGTAATCTTGCTAGCCACTAAATCAGGTACAAACTTAGCCACTATATCTCGACCATACCTAGTCATTCGCCGACTCCCAACGATTGTAATTGTCTTTTTAAATAAATCATTATTCCATTCACCTCGAAAATACAATTTCTCCGGACACGACTTAATTTTTTTCAATTCCACCGGAAAATCCTTATCGTTTCTTGATACTTCCTGTATTTTCCATTTTCGCCAATCTACCATATAATAATTATTACATTGAAGCCCTCCTTGTCAAGGGAGGGTGGTCCGGTGACCAC
>JAGORQ010000023.1 GCA_018062705.1 Candidatus Shapirobacteria bacterium | reverse complement strand
AATTAGAGCAGTGGGAGAGCCGGATGTCAGATTTCAGGAGGATGCTCTGCGGATGATGCGGGCGGTGAGAATTGCGACCCAGCTGGGTTTCATGATTGAAGAAAAAACTTTTGAATCGATTGTTAAAAATGCCAAACTGATTAATAAAATTGCTGGCGAAAGAATTCGGGACGAATTATTTAAAATACTCCAAAGCAACTCCCCGGCCGAAGGCATGTTACTGTTAAAAAATTCCGGACTGTTGGCTGAAATTATGCCAGAGATGCTACTGGGCTATGGCATGAAACAACGAGGACATCATATTTATGATGTTTGGACACACAGCTTGGAAGCATTGAAAAATTGTGAGAGTAAAGAGGTAATCACTTTGTTGGCGACTTTTTTGCATGACTCGGGGAAACCTCAGGTTATGAAAACGGTTAATGGGGTCAATACTTTTTTTAATCATGATATAGTCGGATCAAGAATTGCGGTGCGAATTGGCAAAAAATTGAGATTATCAAATGAGCAACTGGATAAACTGTTCCGACTGGTGCGCTGGCACATGTTTACCGCCTCGGAAATGCAAACCGACTCAGCAGTCCGGCGTTTTATTCGCAACGTAACTCCGGCTTATTTGCAAGACATGATTGATTTGCGCCGAGCCGACCGGGTGGGTAGTGGGGCCAAGGAAACTAGCTGGCGCTGGGAGTGGTTTAAAGAGAGATTGGTGGAAGTGCAAAAACAACCGTTCACGGTTAAGGACTTAAAAGTAAACGGTGAAGATGTGATGGAAATATTGAAAATTAAACCGAGTCGAAAAGTGGGCGAGGTGCTTGATGCCCTGTTTGCCGAGGTGGAAAAGGATCCGAAGTTGAATGAGAGAGAAGTGTTGCTAGAAAAGATTAGTAGTAAATCTTTTTAGAGGCGCATTTACTGGAGGTAACCCCATCTACTCTGGTAGTTAGACACTTTAAGCTAGCGCAATGAAAAGGAGATTTGCAAGGACAACCAAGCTTCCGAGCCACAACTGCTGTGCATGATAAATCTAAGGCAACATTGGTGTTGGTGGGGATAGGATTTGCCTGAACTGGAGGTGTGGTTGGAAAAACTTTCTGGCAGGTTTTTGAAGTGAGATTGCACTCTAGCCCAAGCTCGGTACAACAGCGAGGACCGCCGGCGTAACCGCACTCAGCACCAACACTATAGTTGCACGTAAAACTAGTTGGAATTGGGGTTTGAGTGGGGATTGGTGGTTGAGGAAGTCGACTACAATTTCGAATGTCGGTGAGTGACCACGCCTCGGTTTCAAAAGTTCCAATATGCGGATCAGTACAACCAGAAACGCTATGACAACGCGAGCTTAGACAATTTAATTTTGTGCCACTCCAACTCCAAAAATATAATCCATCGAGGGTAGTTGTTGGGTCACATTTTCGACCTGCAGAAACTTGACAAGCAACAGAACGGATCGGAGAAGGTGTTGGACTAACTCTACCTGTGCATATCATATCGCCGGGACAAGTGCCCCATGCCCCAAGATCTGTAAGATTATCATAATTGCTTCTTGTTACACAGACACCGTTACATGGTGCCGGAATTACTGTTGGCGCTGGTCCAGAAGTATCACAAACCCATAATGCAGTTTGGATATTGCAAGTCCATTGATAAAGAACACCGGCTGATGAAAGACATGGTGAACCTGGCCTGGTTGCCTCGGAACAATTATAAGTAGCTTTGTTACGATTATCTTGATTAGTGGAAACTAAAAGTGAGGCAACAGGGAGAGCCACGGCCATAACAACTAAACCAACTAGTACCCAGAGCTGAGCGAGACCTGAATTTTTGGATGTCATAAAAAATATTACTACTTTTGATGATAGTTTAAAAGTAGAATATTATCTCTTCTGAAGTTTTTTGAACCAGAGCACAAGTGGGATGGCCACGCCGGTGCTAGAGTAGGTACCACAAACCACACCAATTAAGAGGGCGGTAGCAAACCAACGGGTGGCATCACCACCTAAAACTACCAGCGATGTTAACATGAAGATGATGGTCATGGAGTTGTTGATGGAGCGGACAATCACCTCAGAAACTGCTTGGTTGGCCAGATGGACCCAGTCGGCCTTGAAATCTTTACGCTTTAGTTCACGAATTCGATCAAAAGTAACTACAGTGTCGTGGACTGACGCCGAGAGAGTTGTCAGAAGAGCGGTGACAAAGAGAGCGTCCAACTCCGCACCAAAAAAGTGACCCAACAGAGAAAAACTACCGATTAAAATAATACCATCATGAACCATGGCGAGGACGGCACCAGCACCAAATGAAACATCACTAAATCTAGAGGCGATGAACAATAAAAGAGCAAGTGATGACAGGACGACAGCCACAATAGTTTTGTTGAGTAACTCTTTACCCAAACTAGGCCCTAATGTTTCGAAACGTGAAGTGTTAAAACCGGAGTCGATTTTCTTCAGTCCGGTTTCAATTTTTATTTTTTGATCTTGGGAAATATTGGAAAACTTGGCTTGGCAGGATTTGGCGGTACAACTGAGAGAACTAAGACTTATTTTTTCTGTTTCAAAAACCTTGGCGACAGAATCTTTGTTGAGATTGGCAGTGGTGGTGAATTCCCAAAAAGTGCCACCGGAAAAGTCGATGCTGGGACGAAAACCCCACCTCAAGATAGAGAAGATAGAAACTAGAAGCATGAAACTAGAAACGAGAATAAAAATGGGGCGAAAACGCATGATGTTCATAAATTTAGAAATTTTTCATTGTAACATTGAACCAATTAACCATTGGGATTATTATTTGAAAGAAATATTTAATGGTTAAATGATGAAATGGTTAAATGGTTAAATATTTTTGTTGGTTTTTGGAGCTCTAGCTAAAACTCTAAGTAAGTTGCGGGTGACAAAGACACCGGTAAAGATACCGACAAAGATTCCCATAATTAAGGTGATAGCAAAACCTCTGACCATGCCAGAAGTGTTGAGAAAACTCCAATTAAGCGGGTTAAATAAAATTAAACCAGTGATGATGGTGCAAGCATTGGCATCTTTAATTGAATCCCAGGCTTTGCCAAACCCAAGCTCCATGGCAATGTTCCAGGGTTTACCTAAGCGAATTTCCTCGCGCATCCGCTCAAAAATAAGAATATTACTGTCTACAGCCATGCCAACTGATAAAATAAATCCGACTAAACCGGGAAATGTTAGGGTGACGGTAATTAAACGATAAAGAGTCAGGGTTAGTAATCCGTAAATAATTAGCCCAATATCAGCAATTAAGCCAAGATAGCCATAATTGCCAATCATAAAGGCACAGACTATAAGTAAACCAACGATTCCAGCAAAGACTCCTTTATTTATTGAATCTTGACCAAGAGAGGCACCGACAGTGGTTTGTTGAATTGGACTGATGGGAAGAGGAAGCGCGCCGGCATTGAGTTGGGCGGCTAACTCTTTGGCGGTTTTGGTAGTAAATGAACCATTAATTACTGCCTTACCATCGGGTATGACTGACTGGACTGTGGGGTAGGTGACCACTTGGTCGTCAAGAAAAATGGCTATTCGCTGGTTGAGAAAATCTTTGGTGGCTTTTTCGAATAGTTTGGTACCTTCGGAATTGAATTCGATGGCCACTTCCGGTTCGGAATTGTTGGGATTTATTTCGACTGAGGCTTTGACTAAATGAGAGCCGTTGATTCCAGTGTCTTTGCCAAAAGCATCTTCCCAGGTGGCGGTAGCAGTAGCCTCGGGAGCGACAGGGGTTTCACCACGAAAACTTAATTGGGCGGTGCGACCAATTAAATCGATGGCTTGATTAACATTTTCGATTCCGGGTAAATCGACATTGAGTCGATGCTTGTCCCCCTCTGAGGATAACTGAACAGTTGATTCACTAATTCCAAATAAATTTACCCGCCGCTCGATGTTGCCCTTGAGAGATTCAAGAGCCGAGGGAGTGTTTTCCTTGGTAACCTTGGAAGTGTCGATACCAAAAGTAATTGAGGCGCCACCTGCTAAATCGAGACCATAACGGAGATCGATGTCTCGAGAAATTTTATTGCCTGCCAAATTTATTTCAAACGGTGGTTTGTAAAAAGTGTGGTTAAAAAGGGTAAATTTGTCGGGTAGATTTATTATCAAGGAAATAAAAGTGAGACCAAGAATTGTCCAAAAAGCGTTATTTTTCATTTGTTGATTAAGGATAATTGGCGGGGGTGGCCAGTGAAAATGTAGGTTAGAGTAGTTTTGGTTTTATTAATTTTTATGGTGACTGGGTCACCTTCTTTTAAATCAAAGTCATTTATTGCCTTGGTTGGAATAGTCAAAGCGAGACTGTTGCCGGTTTTGATTATTTTGCGAATTATCATGATTAGCCAAGTTCGTTTGGCTGGCCAATTATAACAGCCGGGCAGTTGAGAAAAAAGTCGACGAGTACTGGATCGCGCTTGACACGACGGAGGCGAAATTCATTTTTGTCCATGACCATATAGTTGATTTCCCGGCCACGAACCGTTTCCTCTGTTTTTATAATTTCATCAACGATTCGGAGTGATGCCTCACCAACTAAGATTAAATCGATGCCATTACTTGGTTGATGGTTCAAAAATTGTTGACTATAGACTAGTAATTTAATCGTGCCAATTTTTGACTTTTGATCGATGATGTTTTTGCCGAGACCGGCGGATTGGTTGGCTAAAATTTGTAGTTGAAAAAACAAGACGTGCTCAGGATTTGCCCAGTAATATAGTCGATTACCTCGAGTTTCGGACAATACTAAGTTAGCTGATTTGAGATTTAACAGTTCACGACGAACGGAATTGATTTCCTCTTCTGAAGACCTGACTAATTGACGAACATAAAAAAGTTCGGCCGGATTATAAAAAAAGGTGGTGATTAATTTTTGCCGGGTGACTGAGGTGAACAGACAACGCAAGCTAGTACTAACCTTCATAAGTAACAGGGGTGGCAATTGGTAATATTTCTACCCAGATTTGACCGGGGACAAAATTAACTTCTTTACCGGTAGTATCGCGGTAGACAGTCCGGGCGGTACGGTTGGATTTGGTCCAAGTTATATCAGATTTAGTGCCGTTTTGAAGTAAAACACCCTTACCACTACCGACAACTTCATAAAGATTGTGGAAATGCTCATCGATGGAGCGAGTTTCTTTGACATACTGGATGACAATATTTTTGGTGGTAATCTGTTTACTGGTATTGAAATCAACATGGGGCTGACCACCATTACTTCGGGAATACAACTTGGAAGAGTTGTTGTATTTCCAAGATACAGAGAAATCTTTGTAACCGCTCCAAAAGTCAAAGGCGATACTGGAGGCACCAGATGATGGAGTATCAGACTGTTTGAAAAGCCAGGGGCGGAAGTTTTTGTCCCAAGAGTTTTTGTTGACCAAGGTAGTGTTGGTTAAACCACGCGATTCAGCTGTATTCCACAATTCAGAACTGGAACAGTACATGGTGTGCTCGGTAGCTACTTCTTTACCCATTCTGTCGGCTTCCCGACGACAAACTTTGTAAGAAAGTGAAAATTGAGAAAGATCACCCCAAGTACCCTTGTTGTTCCAACCGTACTCAGAAATTTGTTCGATGGCTTGGGCTTTTTTATTGGTAGTGCATGGACCAGCTTGACGCCCAGTTACCGGGTCAAGTGGGGCACTACAATTTGAGCCACCAACGTGAGTGTAGAGCGGGTAGTCGGCATATTCGGAAGCTTGGTCGACAAAATAAGTTCGAGCGGAGCGGACTGGACCAACATCATATTTATTGGTAGAGCCCTTGACCGCATTACAATAAAAGACACCCATAAATCGAGTGATACCGCCTTCGGAAATGGCTTCATAGACAATGTCCGCGTTTTGAAGGCCCGACTGTGGCCGTGAGTCTGGGTGATTTTCGATCATGACCATAAGTGGACGACGGGTGGACCAAATAGCCTTTTCTTCTTTGGTAAACAATTCACCGTTGAGAGGGCACATTTCAGTTTTTGGGCCGGAAAATGCCACCGACCCAGTTTGCTGGCCGGTAGTTGGTTTTGCTACTGTTTTGAGACCACCAGGATTAACGAGAGAGGTTGAACCATTGGGAAAAAGTTGACTAAAGGCAAAATAAGACACTCCGGTAACTACTAAAAAAATTCCTAAATAAGTGGTTATTTTTTGAAGACGTTCAGACATGGGGCAGATTAACTATTAATGGTTTTGATTAAAGTGCGAGTTTCGTCTTTGGAGAGAACGGTACCATCAACATTGCCGTTTTTGATGGGTTTAGCGTAAATCCGAGTAACATCGCGACTATGTAATGAAGTAATAATAGCACCCGTGTTGGTATTATCCAACAAACATAAAATAAAGCTTTGGTCGCCCCCAAGATCATCAAAAGGATTGAAACGTGTCAGTTGCATTTTGATTTTGGTACCAGTAGGAATTGCCTGATTCTGGGAGTTTTTTGAAGATAATAAATTGCGTCGATATACTAAAAAAATAAGATAACCGGTGGCGAGTGTGTTTAAAAATAACCAGATAAAAAATAGAGAATTCATGACTAAGTTTATCAAGTTTCCGCCGGAGGCGGACAGGTATAAAGTTTATTTGAGTATTGCAGGCTTGGAGTTTGTGCTATACTGGCTTTGAAGCTAAATGAAAGAGAAAAATTATCTAAAAATTGATTTACTTAAGAGTTTTGTTCTAAGTGTGCTGGCTTTTGTGGTTATTGGAGGAATTTATTATTTCAAAGTCTATACCCATTAATATTTATATTTTTTTAGGAGGTGAGTAATTCGATGCCAACCATTAAATTTTATTCTGTAAAATCACGCAAAACCGTCGAAGTTGACGTTTCCAAAGTTACCAAAGTTACTCTAAAAAACGGTAGACCAGCGGCTTCAGCCACTGATCCTGAGACTGGAACCAAAATGTTCAAAATCTTATCAGCTGCAGATGCTGCTTTGTTGAACTAGTTTAAATCCCCCTTTATCCCCCTTTGAAGAAAGGGGGAGGGGAAATATTTAGATAAAAAGTCCCTTTGATTTATCGAGGGGATTTTTTTGAATTTTTTATGGTTGAGGAGTGAAAGTAACAGTCGGCGTGGATGGTCTTGGCTGTAGGGTAGCCTGCAAGGTCTGATAATAGCTTGTTTCTTGATTTACCTGGGTTAATTGAGCATTTAGGCTGTCGAGATAAGCTTGCTCGGCTGTTCCTCTAATCGAAGCTTCGGTTAGTAGGGGTGCGATTGTGTTTATTCCGCTTTGAGCTGCGGTGCTGGTTTAATCAATAGAATTATTAATTTTATGAAGATTGTATCTTGAAAGTACAAACATGCTGGCCGTGCCAACACTTAGTGTGAGTAATCCAAGTATTACAGTTTCTGGTTTGACTCTTTTTGACATGTAGTAATTTTACCAGACATACTATAGGTTGTAAATATTTGTGGTAGAATTAGGAGTTCCAAGAAATTGAGGGATTAACGGGGGGTCGCCTTCGCAAGAAGCTCCGGCGAACCGAGGAAAGTCCGGACCACAGAAAACACACTAGCCGAAGATGTAGGCCAGGGCGTGAGCTTTGGGTAAAGCTACAGAGACGAGTAGGCCGCCTCCTAACGGAGTCGAGCTGAGATGAAACGAGCTTCCTGGTGGTGGAAATCCCAAGATGAGACGTTAATATCTAGTTTCGTCCATAGGACGATCAGCCTCTGGCTGATTCGAGAGTCTCAGGTAGGGAGAATAGATAGATAATCCCTAAACAGAATCCGGCTTATCAATTTCTTGGAACAATTTATAACAAAAATTTATCATTTTTCATTTATCATTTTTCATTGATTTATCATTTACATCTTTTTTTGATGTGGTAATTATTTTTGAAAAAATCAAAAGTAATTCTTGGGCTTCTTTGTAATATATCTTTAATTCATTTTCAATTTCTGGGTTGCTGACTGCAAGCAATCTTAACCAATGCTTTGTTTCTCTTGTTTCTTTTTTGGCAATACAAATTTTATGTATAAAATCTTTTTTACTTTCTGACTCATTTGCCTCGCAGTAATTTGCACCGATTGAGCCTGAAGATCCGATTATTTGACTGATTATTCTTTGATTTAGACAACTTATCTCAATTTTCTTGATTGACTTAATTATTTTTATTGCTAGTCTGGCTAATCGGTCTTCAAATTGTTGGCTTTTATCTATCTTCATTGAAAAATGAAAAATGATAAATGGTTAATTATTTTTTTAATTATTTTTTAAGCCAGAAGATTTGGATAATGGTTTCGATAACGATATAGGTGGGGATGGCCAGAATTGCACCAAGAACTCCGCCAAGCTGAGCCCCAATAGCGATAGCTAGGATAGTAACCAGCGGGTTGAGACCCATAGCGCCTTGCATAACTTTGGGGACAATTAAATTGTTCTCAAGCTGTTGAATAATTAGCCCGACGATTATGGCCATAATTCCAACTGTGGGCGAAACGGTAAAACCGACTATAAAGGCCATGACGGTGGCTACAGTTGGACCAATATTGGGGACAATTTCGAGCAAGCCGGCAATAATTGCTAAGGGAATGGCGTAGTGAAGTCCAATCATTAAATAGCCAATGTAGGACAGCGCGCCAATGGTAAACATTAAAAATAGTTGAGCGCCGACCCAGTTGCCAAGCTTTTTTTCTAGTAAAGTAGTGAGCTCAATAACTTTTTTGTGGCCATCAAATCCAAAAAATTTGAAGCTATGATTATCAAAATGACGGCGTTCCATCAATAAATAAAAAGTGATGACGAGCATGACAAAACCGGAGAAAATGTTGGAGAAAACTTGGACGGCAGTACGAGCAATGTCGGAAGGTAGGGTTTCTAGAAGTTTGAGCTGAGAAGTCCAATCAAAAGTCTGGAAGGTGAAACCAAAGAAGGAAAAGTTTTTGAAGAATTCAGGAAGGGCTCTAATTAGGCCGGTGGTTTGTTCAATCATCAAGGGAACTATTGAAGCAATAGACACACTGATAACGGCAATTAGAAGCGAATAAATCAGCAAGATGCTGACGGCACGAGGAATTTTGAATTTTTCTAAATATTCAATAGTTGGATTGAGAGCTTCCATCAAAATAAAGCAAATGAAAAATAGAACTAGAATATCTTTGATTTGCCATATCAACCAAAGTGACAAGAGAGAGCCGATGGTAAATAAAATAGTTTTGAATGATATTTCGATTCGTTGAGGCTTCATTTTTATACGTCATCGCGAGGCCGTAGGCCGTGGCGATCTCATCGAGATTGCTTCGTCACTATGATAACCGTTCCTCGCAATGACGAAATCTCTTATTTATTGTACCATCTGGAAATAAACGATAGGGCATTTTTGGGATATTTGGGGGAAGTTATGTCAAAAAAGGTGGCCTTAGCATACTTTTTGAACCAAGTTATTTGATGACGAGCATCACGATGCTCGGCGAACTGCCAGAGCGCTATTGCGTTCTCCAGCTCCTGGGCTCGGGCGAGCCGAGCCCCTACTTTACAATAATTTTTAAAGACTCGATAACAAGATACACGAAGTCCCGGGTCGGACCAAGAGTAGTTTTTTAATAAAGTTTTGAGTTCATCAAGATGACCGAGGTCGAGACGAGAAGAGACGCGGGTGTTGATACGGGAATATAAAATTTCATTTTTTGCAGTTAAAGATATGTGAAGGACGTTCCAATCCCCCCTCAGTCCCCCCTTTGACAAGGGGGGAAGGTGGGCTATTTTATGGGATAGTATTATTTCTATTTTTCTAATTAATCTGTGGGGATTGTGGAGATCGGAGTTGTTTAGTTTTTGATAATTATTTTTGTCTAAAAAAGAATAGATTTTTTGAAGAAAAATAACCGGTAATCGGTTGAGAAAAAATCTTAAAAATTTGTTTGGCTTGACGTGGAAGGTTGATTTGGGATTTAAAAGTGAGTCGATATAAAAACCGGTGCCACCAACAACTATTGGCAAAATGTTTTTGGAGTGAAGCTCACTGATTTTGGCAACCGCCAGATCATGATACTCAGCAGAAGAGAAAGTTTGGTTGGGGTTGATAATGTCGATTAGGTGGATTGGAATATCTTTGGGGTGGTCTTTACCAACACCAATGTCTAATCCACGATAAATTTGGCGAGAATCGGCATTGATTAGTTCACCGTGAAAATTTTGGGCAACCTCAACCGCCAGGGCAGTTTTGCCGGTGGCGGTGGGACCGGAAATAATCAAGAGTAATTTATCATTTTTCATTTGTCATTGAACCATTTACAAAAAATATATGTCATTCCTGCGGAGGCAGGAATCCAGGGAATGAGTGAGAATTACACATTAAAACGAAATTCGACAATGTCGTCGGGGTGCATGATGTAGGATTTACCTTCGTGGCGGAGGAGGCCTTTGGTTTTGGCGCCTTCCCAGCCGTTTTGAGCCACAAAGTCGGCATAAGAGACAATCTCGGCCATGATAAACCCTCTCTCAAAATCAGTATGTATAGCTCCGGCGGCTTGGGGTGCTGTACTCCCCTGCTTTATGGTCCACGCCCTGACTTCTTTGACCCCGGCAGTGTAGTAAGACTGGAGGCCAAGGGTGGCATAGGCTTTTTGAATAACTCGCTCGAGACCTGATTCGGAGACACCTAATTCTTTTAAATAATTTTGCCTGTCTTCTGGTGATAATTCAGTTAGGTCAAACTCGGTTTTGGCACAGACGGGAACGACAGCGTAATCTTCAATCTTCAAACTACAATCTTCAATATTTTTATATGAATCCTCGTCGACGTTGGCACAGATAAAGTAGGGCTTGGCGGTGAGAAGAAAAAATTCTTTGGCTAGTAGTTTTTCATCATCATTTAGACCCATGTTAACGGTTAACTTGCCTTGCTCAAGTAGTTGTTTAAGTTTTTGAGCCAGAGCGAATTTTTTGGTGGTATTTTCTTTAGGATTGTTTTTGACTGAACTTAAGTATTTATCGACTGTTTCTAGGTCTTTGATAATTAGCTCAGCGCAAATTACTTCAAAGTCACCCTGCGGATCAACCGAACCTTCACGAATAATATTTTCATCTTTGAAGTTCCTGACCACATGCATGATAGCGTCGCAATCGCGAATGTTGGTTAAAAACTTGTTGCCCAAGCCTTCGCCGGTGGAAGCACCCTTGACGAGTCCAGCAATATCGACAAACTCGACAATGGCGGGAACAATCTTTTGAGTCTTAACAATTTCACCTAAGACAGGTAACTTGGCATCCGGCACTTCGACAACACCGACGTTGGGGTCGATGGTGCAAAAAGGGTAGTTACTGGCATCAGCGACTTTTTTACCCAGCAAAGCATTGAAGAGGGTTGATTTGCCGACGTTGGGAAGACCGACGATGCCGATGGAAATATTGGACATGGTGTATTTTAGCAAACAGACTATTCTTTGGGCTGTTCAGGGCTAAGAAAGACTAGATAGTTTAATCTCAGGTTGGGTAAATCAAAAACATCAAACATTGGACTTGGTCCAACCGCACCTCGCCCATCGTGATTTTTCCAAATTGTTTTTGATGGAGCTGTTTTACAAACCATGGTTATGGGGATACCGGCTTTTACTTCCTTTTTTTGTCTTCTAAAGTCAACTTCCCATATTGTTTCATGTATTCCAGCTAAGGCAACATGTCCCATCACTGCTGTATCGAGAATTACAATATCACCGCGTTTGGCTTGGAGTAGACCTGAAGGTGTGAGA
>JAGORQ010000001.1 GCA_018062705.1 Candidatus Shapirobacteria bacterium | reverse complement strand
ATATTATTTCGCACCCCTAATTCTTTGCAAAACTCAAAAATTCCTTCATCTTCATTTTCTCTAATTTCAAAACTCAAGTGTGCCTCATGTGCCACAAACTTGTCGCCAAATTCCTCCGAAAAATATTTTATCGTCGCTCTGTTGGAGTTTGACAAGCTCACAAATCTTGTTTTACCATTGTCAATTAATTTATGTAATAAACTTACAACCTCTTTTTTCCCAAACTTTGCCAATAGCGACAAAGTTACTAGGGTTGAGTCAAAAGTATTAGTCTCAAACAATTTATGAGCCACTTCTATATCTCTTAAAATGTCCTCAAATATATTCAAATCTTTGGGCCAGAGGGAGTGGGTTATAAAAATATCATCTCGTTTTACATTAGATTTTATTATTGCTTCAGCCAATAGTTTGGCTGATTTTCCCTGTGCCAAGGCTACTGAAATCTCTGTAAAGTTCATTCCCAAATTTAGTTGAGTTACCAAAGCTTCGACATATTTTACGTCAGGTAAGCTAGTCAAACTTTCATTAAAACGGTGGCTTAGACCGCCAATCCCATATGTCCCAATTCCAATTTTTGATAATTCTTTTCCCGAAATAGTTTTTAAAAACACAATCAATATTATACTTGATATAATTTGTTATGTCTCGCACACCAGAACTTCCAGTCAATTCAACTGCCAAAATTTTACCTATTATTTGGCTCATCTTTCTCATCATCACTTCTATCTCTGCCTACTTATATTTTTCCTCCGTTCGTCTCAACCAGCAATTTATAAAACCTCTAATAAAATATTTTGACAACAATTTTTCGCAATCAGAGGAATTAGCCAAACCATCAGTCTCCAAAACACCTTCGAATTTTCCCACCTCCATCCCCACAATTATCATTACTCCCACGATTAAAAAGTCAGTAGCCACTTGTTATCGAATCAATATCCGCGAGGGCGAGTTTGCCAGTAATAAATGCTATTCCAAAACAAATTATGACAATCTCAGCTACTATCTTCAAAGATTTGATTCAGCCAATTTCGACCTTCAGTCGGCTCAAGGCACCATCAACATCACTTGTAATTGTCGAGTCGCCCAAGAGTGTGAATTTTTCAAAAATTCTTGTGCCGAGGCCCAACAAAAAAAATCCAATGCCGAAGCCAATATCAGTAAATATCGCTCAACTATTAAAACTATTATTTCCACAGGTCGGTAGTCTATGGCACCTATCCAATATCTTCTCGTCGGTCTGCCTTATTCTGGCAAATCCACCCTGGCTTCCGCGCTAAAAGACACTTTTGGTTTTGCCCACATCAACATCGATGAATTAAAATTTGCCAAAGGCTATAAAGATGCTGGTGATGACGACGTCCCGGACAGTGTCTGGGAAGAAATTTTTACTGATGCAGATAATTTAATTGCAAAATATTTAAAAGAAGGGAGAAGTGTTGCCAACGAATATGCTTGGGTCACTCGTGACTGGCGCAATCGTGCCCGCAAAATCGCCACCGACCTAGGATTTGAGACAAAAGTTATTTATATAAAATTACCTATAGAAACAGTCAAGAAAAGATGGGAAGAAAATATGCACCTCAAAAAACGTTTCCATTGGCCCGAGGGAGAATTTGAAAATTACATCAAAGACTTTGAAGAGCCCACCGCTGATGAAAAAATTCTCATCTATGACCAGTCCATTTCTATCGATAATTGGATAAAGATGAATCTACCAAACTAAAACATTCCCCAGGGGTCACAATGAATGAGTATTATCCTTCAAACTCACTTTTTCTTTTGGCCTATCTACATCAAGAGTCAATAATTTGGCTGTAAAAATGGTCAACTCCCTGTGCAACAAAATCAATTTTTCAGTAAAAGATCCCTGTCGAGGATCTTGCGACTCAGTATCACACAACACAGCAACATCATCACAAATCATAATATTGGAAGTCCAAAAAGGCCAAACGATTTTTCTCGGATCAGGTATTTTTTTACCCAAGACGGTAACTTTATCACCGCTAATTAAATCAGGGAACACCCCATGATCCTCATAAATCGATGAGCATCTATTAAACAAATTTGCCAAACTCAGCCTAAGTTCGCGGTTGCCAATGATGTTTCTTAATCGGACATTTTTCAACATGGTCCCATCGCACCAAGTTTGGAGGGAGAACAACTCGGGATCGCCAAGTACCCCTTCACCAATAAAAAAATTGTTTTTTGGCACCTGTTCCTCTGTTAGTCCAGCATCAAAATAATACTCTTCTTCGTTTTTTATCGACCTTGCTCGTGCGAGCAACTGGTCTGCGGATTCACCATGGAACTTAGCAAACCATTTAAAAGCATAGTTTTTACCATCGTGGTTTACCTGGACAACCATTGCACCTTGTCCAAAAGACACTCCAGCAGCTTCGCTTAACTTCAGAGAATCTCTAGCGAGTTCTGGCACTGGAGATTTTACACCTACCTCTTCTAACAGTAGTTTCATTAGCTTATTTTACCAAAATATACCCCACACCTCTCTGTGAGTGAATAGAATACTTCGGCAATTTTTTCTTCAATCTTTCAATCAGTTTTGTAATTGCATATTCCGAATATTTTTCCTCACTCTCTTGCCACAATTCAGTAGCAATTCTATCAAAGCTTACTAGTTGGCCAATATATTTTTTCAGAACGTCAAACACTTTTTTCTCTTGTTTTGTCAGTTTTCCAACTGGTTTTATTTCTATTTTTTTGATTATCCTAATTCCTTTTTATACAAACTACTTTTTTCTGCCAATTCTCCCGCATGACTATTTTCAATTACTCTTTTCATTGTCAAATTTTTCCAGAAAATTTTATGCTGATAAAAACTTATCAACTCTTGTTTCTCTTCCCAGCTTAATTTTGAACTAGTCAAAAAAAAATAATTTGTCAGGGCATTAATCACCAATCTTTGGATAGCAATTACATTTCGATCGTATCTTGGTTTTACAATTATCTTTTTTCCCTCTACTTCAAACGTTCCAATTGGACCATACAATACCGGCGACACTTCAATCACCACTTTATCTCTATCAGGGAAATATTTTATTAACTCCGACTCAAACCACTCACATTCTTGGTTCCATTTTTCCCCGACTTTTAACATTCTATATTTTTGCTTTAGATAAATCTTTTCTGGATCAAAAAATTTCGGCAAAAATACCACTCGGTTTCTAAACATCTGAGGTAGGGTTGGGAGTACGTAAAACTTTAGCTCATCATAGGCACCGTTAATCACCTTGCTTTTAATCAAGTCGTACTCTGTCTTTTGTTTATCAATATCAAATTTCCACTCAATCATAGACCAAATTTAAAAATGTCAAGATATTGTAGCACTAGTTTAATAAAATCACCGACATGCCAAGCAATTTAAATATTTCAGAATCTCCTCTTAATTTGGATGAGATAACCGCTCATGATGCCGAGGTCACCAATTTTGTTGGTAAACATATTGAAAGTAGAGGTAATGTCTGGGAATTACGCCCTCGATTAGGTCTGTTTTTATCTGACGATGACCTGCGTAAGTTAGTCAGCTATTATTGGCGAGAGTATCGCGAACAAAAAAATAAGCCCGAATAAAATTTACCCCAATAGCATGGATAAAAATATAGAAAGTAAAAAAAGGATTGTTTGAGTATGACCAAAAAGAAACACTTCGTCGTACCATTGCCTTTCTTAAAGAAAACGGCTTAGTTCCTCGAGGTTGTCCCAAAAGAAATTGTCTTTATGTTGACAGAATAATAGTTGACGGAAACTCTCAGGTCAGCATCGAGATAGGCGCCCAACCACCCGCACCACCACGGGATATGGGTGGCAGAACTTTATCACTACACCCCTTTTGTCAGGACAACTGCACATTTCATGGTGATGACGAAAGATATGTCGAAGTAGTTCAAGCCCTAACTCCATCAAGACGGATACAAAAAGTTAGAAGCGATTGGCGATAATTATCTCATCACCCAAGATTTAAGTCAGAGTTCAGCCTTCTTATCATCCCTTTGAAATCATCAGATAAGTCAGCTTCTACATCAAAATTTGGACAGATTAACCTTAATTTTTTTAATACGTAAATGATCTTTTCAATTGGTTCTCCTTTTGTTTTTGCCATATCCTCCAGTTTGTTAACCGAAGAATAATTAACCTCGACTCTACCAAGGTAATTAATGATGTTTGTGGAATCCAATTGATAATCATATGCCGACTTTTTTATTGGCAAAAGCTCCCTTATGTATCCCAAGAAATTATCTAATACTGCCTGTGTTGCCACCTTTGTATTATTACCAATTAAATATCTATCTTGATTATTATCTTTGTCCGCAAACAACCTCTCCCCATCGATTAGTAAACCCCTAGTATCGGTTATCTCCTCAACTTCTAGTGATAAACTCCCAAGATTTTGAGAGGGATCGACTACACGGCATACACCATTTGGAAATTCAAAAAAAGTTGCTACATGTAATAAACTTGTTGCACCACTTCCTCGACAACCTAGTTTCTCGCCCACAACTTGAAGTAAATTTGATCTACCCACGCAGTTTAATAATCTACTTTCGATAATTTTACTAGGCGAGGATTCATGCAACGCCACCAGTTTTGTTCTTTCATCCCAGCCACCAAAAACAGTCCTCATTTGATCGGCCACCAGTATCAACATTGAATGTTGGAAGTTGGTGTATTCATCAAGGTTAATCTCTCCATTTATTATTTTATCTTGGTAAAATTTGACCACCTCACTAACGCTTTTTGGTTTTGATTCACTACCAATAGTCTTAATATAAAATTTTTTAATGGCGGAATCTTCCCAAGACAGTCGGTTTTGTTGGTGGTATTTCTTCAACTGCTTGACTTTGTCATCATCAAAAAAATTGGGATCTTCAAACCATTCACAAAAACTATGAATATTTTCCTTACCCAATCCTAGTGTCTGTAAATCATCTCTCCAGGCAACAAATGCCACTCTCAACTGTCCCTCACTTTCAGGTTCGAACATCGCCTCTACAAGTCTATTAGCAATGCCTTCATTTCCGGTTTTTTCTATATACAAAATATATGATTCTGGACAATATTTATAATAAATACTCCTCAATAGTTCATCACCCATTTCTAATCTAAACTGAATTAGCATTGCAATCAGCTCTTCTCTGTCTATATTTTTCACATCAGTCGCCAGTAATTCCTTAATAGGTGGTGGTAATGTAAGTTCTTCATAAGTCTTTTCAATTCCCCTCAACACTGTTTGCTCAACCACCATCATTGGTAGTTCGGGTGCCATCTGTCGGCTTTCTTCATTTTCCTTTTTTACAATCTCAAGGTGCTTAGGGATTGTATTGGTTACAACTCTAGTCATAATTTCCCGACA
Source organism: Candidatus Shapirobacteria bacterium (assembly GCA_018062705.1). Taxonomy (GTDB): domain Bacteria; phylum Patescibacteriota; class Microgenomatia; order UBA12405; family UBA12405; genus JAGORQ01. The sequence continues at coordinate 132,118 of JAGORQ010000001.1, read as the reverse complement.
CACTTCAGTTTCATTGTCAGTTTTTTCGGCTGTATTAAACAGACGTCTATATAGTCGAACCATTTTGCCAAAAGCCACCTCTGGATCGTGATCAATTACTCTTTCTTTGTCTCCAAATCTTGCATACTTTAAACCTTCAGCCAAGTAAGCGTTTATCGCATTTTCTGTTTTTAACTGGTTTACAGTTGCCGAGTATTCCCAAGGCAAACTCTTCTTGTGATCATTTCTAGAGTCCAGGTTTATTGCCTCCCCTAGATTGTATGTCAACTCTGCTACCTGACTCAAGAATCCTCTCATGTGAGGTGCTCCACCTTCTTTGTCAGCCAAGTTAATTATTCTTTCCATTGCTAACGCCGCCAAGTTTAAATTCTTACTATGACTATTCACCTTGTCTGACCACTCCTTAATTTGTTCTATATCTTTGGATGACTTTAGACTTGTCTCGCCAAGCGATTTTATGGTGTCGATAAGTGTCACCAAATCAACCATCGACATGTTTTCTCTAATCTTTATAACTACTATTTTTTCACCTGCCTTTTGACCAAAAATATTATTAGGATTCAAACCTCCACCATTATCTTCAACAGTTTCCTCCACAATCTCTAGTCTTTGCCCAGGCCACAGGTCCTCATCTGTCACAGTTCTAACTTCCATATGATCACAAACTTGAAAAAAAGTCGTTGTTGATTCTGTCCCATCAACGATTGAGGTTCTATTGTCTACTAAGTAATGAGGATTTGCCAAATCCTGCATCAATTGCCGCACTGCTTCCATTTCTACCTCGCGAGGTATCGCTACTTTCAAAATGTTAATTTGTGCTTGTATCTCGTTGGGCTTCATCCTCCACTATTTTAACAGTCCTGAGTTTTCATTGGAGTATAATTGTATATGTCCCAAAACCCCCTCCTCAACGCCCTGGCATCATCAGCCTACATTTTCCTAATCACCTTTACCATGAATTGGGCGAGCAATTTTTTTGCCCCCAAAGATTCTCCTTTTGCCCCAATTCTTTTTTTGTCACTCCTTAGTTTGTCAGTTGTTACCATGGCCTATTTATTTTGTTTACAACCAATCTTAATGTATCTTGATGGTCACAAAAAAGATGCCGTCAAACTTTTTCTCCAAACCATTGGCATTTTTGCCATTATTACCCTGGTAATATTTTTATTGTTGCTTACCAAAACTATTTAACCGTTTCGCAATATTTTTTAAAATTTTCCAATATCGCCTGCCAGCCATTCCGTTGTAATTCTTCACTGTTTTGAGTCTCAGCATCAAACGTCTCGATTAGCTTAGTTCTCATATTATCGATTTTTTCAAATTTTATTTCCACCTTTCTGCCATCAGTCATAAAATAGGCCAATGTATTCTCTGGTTCGACTCTTGTGTATTCACCTTCAAAATCAAAACCCACACTCTTGTCATTTACTGACTCCATCCGATAGTTAAATTTTCCACCAACCCGCAAATCGCTCGTTGCTCTCGGACAGCACCAATCATCGCTAGCATGATTCCAATTTGTAATTCCGACCGGGTCGGTCCAATTTTTCCAGACATTACTAATATTTGATTTAAGGCTTACCTCAACAGTAATTTTTCCCATAAGTTTAACTAATATTAACTAAGTAGTAGATAATAATATCACACAGGAGTAACCTTATTTAATGAAAAAATATTTAACTAGCCTTTTTTTAGTTGTCTTATTTTTTGTTTATAAAACCACCACCCTCGCCACTGACTCCACAACAGTAGTCACGCCTGGCGATATGGCCACCAGTATTTCCGACGTAATTTCCAACCCTCTAAAATGGTTTTTTTACAATGATGAAAATGATACGATTGACAATTCCCTAGGCTCATTTGTTGCGGGTCCTTCAACTCCACCATTAGGATCCGATAGTATCCAAATTAATGTTACCGGAACCCAAAGACGCAACCTGGCAACCTATCAGTTCAGTGGCACACCTCTTTCCGATATCACCACCCTTAAATTCAGCACTTATAATCCCTCCGTCGGTAATGGCGGAAGTGCAAATAGATCAGGTTATTTAAATTTTAATGTAGATTTTAATGGGTCTGATACTTGGCAAAGAAGGTTAGTTTTTGTTCCTTCACAAAATGGGACTGTTGTCCAAAATAGCTGGCAGGAGTGGGATGCAATTAGTGGTGGAAACGCACTATGGGCATATTCAGGAGCTAATTGGCCAGCAACCATTGTTGGGCCAGATGCCAACTTATCCGAAACAGGTGACACCCTGAGATCTTGGTCGGATATAAAATCTGATTATCCTGGAGTAAGAATCAGAGTTACTGACTCGTGGCTTGGAGTAAGAGTTGGTGAACCGTACGCAGATGGTTATACTGAAAATATCGATGCTTTTAAATTCGGAACAGTATCAAGTATCAAAACCTTTGACTTTGATTTAGTTAATGAGCCTTCGAGTGTCGCTGTTCACATTTTCAAATATATCGATGGTGTCCAGGCTACTACCCAATCAGCCAACAGTGTCGATTTCCCCATGTTTACCTCCACTTATAATGCACCATTTATCCTCGGTCCAGCTGGTTGGACCACTGGCGACCTCCCTTATGAAGCCTCCACCGGGCCAATGTCGGTAGGTTCTGCCTATAGTGCCGAAGAAAAGCTCGACACTCCTCTGGTTGGTACCACTTGCGATGGAGCCCACCAATATTCTCTAACGGGTTACTCAACTGGTAATTCATTATCTGAAGCCGAGCTTTCAGAGACTACCACCACTGTCCCCACATTCACCAATCTAACTGGCGACAAATATATTATTGTCAAAAACCATCTCTGTCCGCCAGTTTCTACCCTCAAGGTTCACATCCTCAAATATCTTGATGGTACAAAGGCTTCTGCCCTATCTGCCAACAATTATCTTTTCCCTATGACTGCCACCTGGCTAGCCTCAAATTTAAACGGGGGATTATCTGCCTCAGGTAATTATGTCCTCGGCAACAATTTTGGTGGAGCCGTCGATTTGTACGGTGCCGATACCGCAATTATGAATGCTCCCGCCGATTACACTACTTCTGAATTAACTAATGTGACTAGTGCTGTTGTTGCAGATAAAAATTCCTGCACTCCTGGCAAATATCTACTCAACGGTTACCGCACCAGCGCCCTAAGTTTTGCCGATGCTGCTCTAAATCCGTTATTGGCCATTGCTCCAGTCTTCACTGGCATCACTACTGACAGATACATCATTGTCGACAATTCTCACTGCCCCGAAGCTAGTAGTATCAGTGGCCAAAAATACAACGATCTCAATCGCAATGGTAAAAAAGATACCAATGAACCTGGTTTGCCAGGATGGGTGATTCGCCTAAAAGTCGGCAAAACCACCTTTACTGCCACCACTGATGCAGACGGTAAATATAGTTTTATCAACTTAATTCCTGGCAAATATACTCTTCGCGAAACTCATCAAAAAGGTTGGAAGCGTATAAGCAAGAATCCCAAACCCATAGTTATTACTTCTGGTTCGGTAGTCACTAGTATTAACTTTGGTAATGCTCAAAAGTATCGCTTCGAAAAAGAGGATGACAATCGCGACGACGATCGCGATGATGAAAGAGGCGAGTATTCTCCCGGCCGTGGCCATCGAGACTACGAGCGCGACTCTCGACACTAAAATTAAGTTCTTTGCTTAATTTCCCTTGTTCTGGTTTGGATTGTCGATAGTGTGTTATTTGCACCAGCCTCATCAAAAGGCTCTAAAGTCGTTGTATCAACACGTTTAACCACCGCCATGTCAACCTGAATGTATTTTATTATCCCCGGTTTTCGCATCTTTAATGACCTGACCAAAGGTAAACCCAATTCACCAACAGCTCCAATATCACCTCGCCCACTTAGATTAATTATCCAACCTTTTACCACCACTCCATCTCTCACAAATATTTCTTTAAACTGAACTTCTGACATAGTTTGGTATTATAACAAACTTAAATATCAAGCCGTTATCACTTGATATATCAATACATATAAATTAAAATTACCGGAATATGCCAATGGATTATAGTCAGCTAGAATTAGAAAAAGATAGTTTGGAAAAATACGGTGCCCCTCGCGTCGAACAAGAAATTGCCAAAAGCCCAGCTCTTCCAGGAGCCAGAGTTGTTAATCCAAACCCAGATGGTATTTTCCCAAAACATCTAAGAAGAAAAAAGAAAAAAACCAAGGATGGTACCGGCGCTGAAATTACCCAGGTGTTAAGAAGAGGTGAATAGATAATTAGGTTTTAGTACGCCGATTCTTTAGCTACTCCTGGTCGCATCACTCCCGACGCTAGAAAATAGCACACCAATATCAATAGTCCGCCGAGTAAAAAGGGAAACGGTGTTGAAATTGTGGCCACCAGTCCACCCACAATTGGTCCAAAAATTGTCCCAATACTTTGGTATGACGAGTTTAGTCCCATGATTGACCCCTGCGATTTGGCATCAGTTTCTTGCGACAATATGGTCGGTATCATTGTTTGCGAAATACTATTAAAAAATCCCATTAATATTGAAGCAAAAATAAATATCGGCAAAGAGCTAGTGGCAAAAATCAACAAAAATGCCACGGCAGTAAAAAACAGACTATTTTTAAACGCCTTTTTTACTCCCCAGGCTTTGGTCACTCTTTCCACCGCCAAGTTTTGAGTCAAAAATCCCACCACCCCAAACAAAGTAAACAACATCGCATTTTGCGACGGGCTAAGTTTTAATACATTCATGGTGTAGGGCTGAAAACCATACATAATTGAGCAGGCAAAAGCGAAGAAAAAGATCAAAGTAATCAAAAATGTTACCCCCACATTTGGGTCAAAAAGTGTCTGCCACATTTTTTTGAAATCAAACAATTTTTCTTTTGGCACTTCGGCCTGATGTGTATTAGTTTCCGGCAAATATATTGCCGCAATTATCGTGGCAATCACTGTCACTATGCCAGCAATAATAAATGGTATACCCTCACCAAAACCAACTGTCAGTGAAGAAATCGCTGGTCCAAACACAAAGCCTAAACTAAATGCTGACCCTACAATTCCAAACGCTTTGGGTCTCTCTCTCGGTTCAGTCGAGTCAGAAATTACTGCAAAAATTACTGGCACATTACCGGCAGTTAGGCCATCTAGCATCCTCGCCAAATATAAAAATGCCACGTTGGGTGCAAAGGCCATTACAAAAAACGACACTGCTGTTCCAGCTATCGACACCAGTAGCATTGGTCTCCGGCCGTATTTATCTGATAATCTCCCGATGATTGGTGTTGAGATAAACTGGCACACTGAAAACGCCGCAAACAATAATCCATTGTCAAAATCACTTAAACCAAATTTTTTGGAATAGGCATATAGCACTGGAATTACAATTCCATATCCCAGCATGTTGACCACCGCCACCAGCGCCACCACAAAAATAGTTCTATTTGTTTTCAACATAAATTACCTTTAATTACTCCAAAAGTAGTCCGAGTATAATGTTAATTAGTTTTTTTCTCAACGGTATGTTTTTGAGTGAACTCAATGGTATATTTGGATAATCAATGTCAACAGTATTTTCTCGTCGTGATTTTCTAAAACTTGGTGGTTTATCACTTGGGTCTCTAGCCTTTGCTCCCAGTTTAAATGTGTTTGGACCCGATTTTGACAAAATTAATTATCCAATCCAAAAAATAGAACAAGTCGAATTCGGTACCGAGTTACAACTCGGTACCTCTCCTAGCACCCCCTTATTGCGCTATGCTTTTGATGTCTCCGCTCTAGCCTCAGATCCCTCTATCACTGCCAGACCTCATGTTCTCCAAGATCGACTTCGACAATTAGGTCATGGCCAATTAGCTACCGGTCGCCAATTGGAACTAGCCTCGGCTTCACCCAGTGTGGTTAATCTATTGGGATTAGCTGAACATAAATTATTTGGGGCTCCAGTATCTTTGTCAGAACAATCAGCTGATCCCTTGGTTGTTTCCACTTATCTTTTATCTCAAGTAGATGGTAATGTCACTCCCCAAAGTGATGGCAAAGTTGTCAGATTCAATCGTGATTTCCCGGCTGTTGTCGATCTAATGCCTGGCGATGTCCTCTACTCACAATCCCATGAATTAGATGGGGTCACCCGCGCCGGTCAAATGGTGGTTTTGGCCAGATCACATTCCAGTCAGACAGGAGAACATTTAGCCCTAATTATGGAACAAAATGGTGACAATGTTTCCATCTCCTGGCGAGATAATCAATCACTCGATCAATTAAAGCGTACTTCCCCTTACATCAGGTTTGCAGCTATTCGCTCTCAGGAAGCATTTCATAAAAAAAAGACCATAGATCATTGGTTGAAAACATATCCAGAACTACAAACTACTTCTACTACCGATGATTATAATCATATTCCAAACCTTACAAAGTCACAATTTATTGCCAGTCTTAGATGTACTGCCGATCAATTATCAAAACCTACCTCAGATCGGAATGGATATATAACATCCCAAATAAAAAGTACATTCTTTGAACTAAATGATTCAATTGCGAAATGGTGCTTCAGTCAACCATACGATCAGAATTTATATGGTGTCAATGATCTATTATTTTGCTTATATATTTATGGCAGGAGAAGTGATAATGGAGAACCTCTGATTCGCGTATCACCCTTAAGTCTGTATGAATTTATTGAACAACAATCTAGTGGTAACTTAAGAATTGAAAGTGTTATTGATACACCCACAAATGTAGAGGTCCCAGATGATTTAGTATTGGTCAGACCCACTGGTATTGAAGATGTCTCCTTGGCAGATTTAGTTTTTGTTAGTCCTTCCAAAATTGATGCCAAACCTCGGGTTGGTATAGTCACCGAGGATAAACCCCAGCTAACTACAATGTTTTTTAATCATGATGGTGACGGTATTTCCCGGGAAATAGATCATTTATCTCTAACTGAGATTATAACTAAGCACAAAAATGAAATTGTCGTTTTACGAACCAGATACGAACATCACATAAAAGATATACGAGCTGCTGTTGAACCAACAAAATTAAAATACTCCGATTTACCGCCGGAAATAACTCATAGCTCTCCGGGCAGTATGATTGATTTCTCAGCTATTCCCTTGTTTGCCAATCTCCAAAATGAGGTTATAAATGCCCCCGACCTAGCCGCCCGAGCCAACGCCATCCGACTAATTTTAGCCAATATTGGAGTTGAAACTTCTGATTATGCTGAGTTCAATACTGGGACTAGATGGAGTGAAAACGAAACATGGAAATGTGTTGATTATTCCAGAACTGCTTTTCAGGCTATCGTCAAAGACGGCTGGAAACATTTAAATACCTGGATTGACGATAATGGAAAGCCTACTTTTGGTACTGGCAGAAATATTGGATCGGCAGCCATGAGTGTTTGGTTAAATAAATATGGAGAAGAATATGGTTTTGAAGATGTCACCCGTAAACCTCGTGAGTATAGGATCGCCAGATTGGCGGCTGGAGACATCATGTATGGTGCCGAATATGTACAGCCGGGTGGTGGTAGTTGGCATGATATCGGTGACACCTGGATTATCTATGGTATGCCTGGCAAAAACGGCGAAGTTATCCCCGTCTTCTCCAAGGCCTCCGGAAACTTCTTGGGCATCTACCCTAGAAATATCTATCATTTTGACAATCCTGGATATTACTACGGTCCAAGAGGTCCTGCTCAGACTCAAACCTGGAATACAAAATTTGATTTTAACACTGGAATCTTGTTTTCATATAAAATTCCTCTAAGACACTTCGAGCCCAAATTTGATGGAAAGTTATAGAAAATTAATTTCTGTTAAAATCACTTCATGAATCATATCTACAAAATAATTAAATTATCCCGCCCTCTCCATGGCTGGATAATCACTGCCGCCATCCTCATAGTCCTCCAATCAATTCTTCAATTAAGTATTCCGGTGGTTCTCAAAAATGTGGTCGATGAATTATCTGTTCAAATTAGCCAAAAAACCGGCGATTATTCTCAACTATTTTCCCAATTCACTCTCATTTTAGTCATCAACTTAGTCGTTCTTATTTTTAGTTCTTTTGGTCAACGCCTGGGTGATTTTATTGCCTCCCGACTGGGTCGCTATTTGACCGAGGTTTATTATCGCAAAATTTTTACTCTACCTCAACATTATTTTGACTCCGAAGTCTCTGGCAAAATGGTCAATCAACTTAGTCGGGGCATCACCTCGATCAAGGATTTTGTTGGCATGACCACCAATTTTATTGGCCCATCCCTGCTCCAGGCCACCTTTGGAGTCATTCTGCTTAGCTATTACAACCTAACTATCGGCCTTTTGGCCTTCTCAGTATTTCCAGTTTACATCGCCATTTCCAGTTTTTCCACCTATCGCTGGGGACTATTACAAAAAGAAAAAAATCTTCACGAAGATGCCACTCGTGGTCGCATTGCCGAGGTAATTAGTAATATCAAATTAGTCAAAACCTACAATACCCAAGTCCGGGAATGGCGATACACCAGTGATCAATACCAGACAATTAATAAAATCTACGATCGTCAGTCGACTCAATATCATCTCTACAATTTTGCCCGCGGCTTTGTCCTCGAAATTGCTTTTGTTTCCATTTTATATCTTATCTTTAAAAACACTTTTATTGGCGTGCTGACTCTAGGTGAAATGGTCTTGATAATCCAAGTATTAAATATGCTCCGTTGGCCATTGTATGCCATGAGTATGATTCTGGAGCGCATTCGCCAGGCCGAGGCCGACTCAAAAGCTTTTTTTGAAGTCCTCGATTTATCGGGCACCGAAGCTTTTCAAATAAAGCCTCTCAAAAAATTATCCAAAACTCCTCAAATTACTTTTGAGCATATCAGTTTTGCCTATGATAAGGCCAATCCGGTTCTCACCGACGTTAGTTTAAGCTTTGACAAAAACGAAACTGTCGCCCTGGTCGGTCATTCCGGTGGTGGCAAAACCACCCTAATCAATCTAATTCTCAAACTTTACGAACCCGCTTCAGGCCGGATCAAACTATCTGGCAAATCTTATGCCCATGTCAATCATTCCTGGGTCCGCGAGCATATGGCTCTAGTGTTTCAAGACAACGAATTGTTTAGTTCCACTATCCGAGAAAATGTAGCTTATGGTGTCAATGGTGCCACCGACGATCAAATAATCAAAGCTCTCAAAGATGCCAATGCTTTTGAGTTTGTCACCAAGTTCAAGGATGGTTTGGATTCCCAAATTGGAGAGAGGGGAGTCAAATTGTCCGGCGGTCAAAAACAGCGTATCCAAATTGCTCGAGCCATCCTTCACAACAAACCAATTTTAATTTTAGACGAGGCGACGAGCTCTCTTGATTCCCGCTCCGAGCATTTGGTCCAAGACGCCCTCGAGAAATTATTCAAAAATCATCTAACAATTATTATCGCTCACCGTTTTTCGACTATTCAAAATGTCGACCGAATAATTGTGTTAGACCAGGGGACTATTGTAGACTCCGGCACTCCCGCAGAGTTGTCTCGTCGCCCCGGCCTCTATTCCGAGTTGCTCCAGTATCAAATCGCCGGCAACAAAAAACTCCTCAGCAAATACGAAATCTATTAATAATTAAAGGTCATTCCCGCGAAGGCGGGAATCTATAAAAATGAATTCATATTCCTCAATCTTTGAAACCAAAAAAAATATTTTATTTGTTGTAGCCCACCCCGACGATGTAGTTGTTTTTTACGGCGCCCTTATTTCAAAATTAGTTTCAGACCATAAAAATATTTTTGTCGTCACCGTTAGCAATGGCGCTCGTGGCAGTCGTGATGATTCTGTTTCCGAAACTGAACTGGCCAAAATTCGGATTAACGAAGATCTCTCTGCATTAAAATTTCTTGGCGTCCCAGAATCAAACTATACAAATCTTAATTATCTAGACGGCGAAATAAACAGTGACTATAAATTGATCGGCGAGATTTCCTATCATGTGCGCAAATCCAAAGCCGATATTGTCTGCACCCATGAACCTACTTTTATTTATGGTCCTACTTACGACAAAAGTGGCTTTTTTGTTCAACATCGTGATCATCGGAAAACCGCCGAAGCTGTCATGGATTCGGCCTATCCCTTTTCTCGCGATCGTTCCTTTTTCCCCGAGCATTTTAAGGAGGGGATTGAGCCGCACACCGTCACTGAATTATTGTTAACCGATGAAATCCAATCAAACTTCGAGCTGGTTTATACAGATGCTGTCGATACAAAAAAGCAAGCTCTGCTCTGTTATAAAAGCCAGTTGGATGTAGGTGGTGCCACTGAAATAGTTGATGCTGTTAAATCAGACAATCATTATCTCGAAAAGTATTTCTACGTCAATTTATTGTGGTAAGTAAAGTGTCTATCTCCTTTTGCAACTGCAGATAAGTTTCTGTTGGTCTACCAACAAACTCTCCAAATCGTTGACTTAAAAGTTCGACAATTTTAGTTTCCTGTTCACTAAGTATCAGCTCATTCATATCAATTTTTATTAACTTTCTTCGCCCTTTCCATCCTGCTCCGTTTTGAAAATATTCCGGATCAGCAAAGGTGATTCCTAGTATTGACATATCCTTTCCCACATCAGGTGAAGTGCTAAACATTATCCATTTGCCATGTAAATCATGTAAAAACCTCATAAAATCCAACTTCTTTACTGCATTTTCATATTTTGATTCCGATGTGTTAAACCCACTCGTAATTGCAATCACATTATCCCAATCATAGGGTTTATTGTGCATTAAACCCATAATTTTAGCGACTAAAGGAAAGTAATCTTTTGCATCTTGATTAGTTTTTGGAAAACCCCAGGTCTCATTTACGACTACGTTTTCGGTAATGATGGCTTCCTTGTCCGAATTTAGTTGTGACACTGGAAATCGAGGACTTATTAATTCATTAGCTACTTCGTCTGGTTTGTTTGTCCAAAAAAATGGATGTTTAACACATTCCATCACATCATATCCAGTATGTGGATACGGATCACCAATTTTTCCACCAATATTAAACTCCTCGCAGTTATAAGTAGTTCGTCTCATTAGACTATTTTGTGAGTTGTTATGAAAATAGGAAAGTAAATTTTCAGTTATTGGATAGTGTGCACCAATGTGAAACCGGTAGGCCCCGGTTATAACTGGTGTAAAGGAAATTGGTGCGTCAAATAACTCTTTATCATCTAACAGAGTATGGAAATCATTTGAAAATTTTCTGTTCAATTGAGTTGTCGGAACTCCCGATGCTCCTCGCCAATCCATCGGATCATTATCGTAAAAAGCCAATGGTTGCGCACCTTGAAAGTCTGTAGAACCCCTCAAGCCCAAAACTTTTCCATATCGCGCATGTTTTAGGTTCATCTCTTTTTCACCATAAACTTCCAACTCTTTAACTGAAGTTGCATTTGTTTCAGCTAAAGTTGTTTCTGGTTCATTTTTATTAGACGTTCCATAAAGTGAGCCCAGCAGATTCATACCAATTTTGTAGCTATCATATTTACTGTTCATGGGCAAATATTACCCCATAATATTAGAACTATCTTGACACGACTTTGACAATTTCAATCATAAATAAAACCAATGTTTGCGCATTAAACCTGCTATAATACAGGATACTTTTATTCTCACCCTTCGTTTAGTGATCTAGATTTGGTGACCGATTTTTTATGACAAAATTGACTCAGTTCGACGTTCTTATTGTTTATTCCGAAAGATTGGCTACCAGTGCCACCCGCGCCACCAAAGACTCGGTCGGTCCGTTTCGTCTTGGTTCCAAAAACCAAAACTACAACACTGTCTACAGTTATTTTCTCAAAAGTTGTCACGAACTAGGTCTGACTGCCGCTTTTACCACTTCCGCCGATATTGTCGGCCCTGGTTTTTGCTGTAGTTACTGGGAATTTAAAGATGATAAATGGTCTCATCACAACTCACCTTGTTACTCCACTTTAATATTTGATAAATTCTCACCCACTACTGTTGCTATCAAAAGGCGTCGTACCCTTTTATTTTCTCAACCCCACATCAAACCCTTTAACCAGCCAGCTCTGTACAACTTATTTTTTGACAAACTTAGTACTTTTAACAAGCTCCCGCTTCACAGCATCCCCACCATTTTTCTCGATCGTTCTACTTCGGATATTCAATCCAACATTGATAATTTATCGGCCCAAATTGATAAGCATCCCTATCACCAAGATTTTGCAATCGACTATGTTCTCAAGGATCGTTTTGGTTCCGGCGGATTAAATATCTACAAAATAACCGCCAACAATACCGACAAAATTAGCAGTGTTCTCCAACGCCACCAAAAAGTTTCCTTTATTCTTCAGCCTTTTGTTAATTTCACCTCAACCGATTTTCGACTAATTTATCTTGGTGGTCAAATTGTTCAGGCATATATTCGTCAGGCCAAATCCACTGATTTTCGCTGCAACGAACATAGTGGCGGATTGCTCACCTATTTACCCCTTTCATCCATCCCACCCAAAGTAATTGCCAAGTCAAATGAAATTGCTAAATTATTAAACAATCAGTGTTCCCTTTATACTCTCGATTTTATTGTTAGTCATAATGGCCACATTTTTTTTCTCGAGGGCAATACCGGCCCGGGGCTGGATTGGAATGAATCACTGCCCCAAAACGAATTTGAAGCCAAACGACTTATCAGTCTGGTTGCTACCGAGCTTTGTAAACGTACCCAAGTTGCCACTATCCAACATACTACACGAGTAGTAGTATAATGGTAATATGACCACCAGAAGCTTCACTGTCGCCGGCATGCATTGCTCTGCTTGTGAAGTCTTAATTCACAAAAAACTTTCTAAAATTCCTGGAATTAAGTCAGTCAATGTCTCTCGTTCACACAATTTAGTTACCCTAACATCAAAATCTTCTTCAAAAATTTCTGCAAATTTTCTCAATCAACTTTTTTCCACTGACGGCTACAGTTTTTCAGTCAACCAGTCTAATAATACAACTCAAGATTCCGTCAAAAATGACCCGTTTACCTCACTTGCCATCGTTCTCCTTTTTATCATCGCTTTTTTTATTCTTTCCCAAACTGGTTTTTCTTCTCTGGTTTCAGTCGGTGCCCAATCATCCCTCCCCACCTTTTTCTTGTTTGGTTTGTTGGCCGGATTTAGTAGTTGCGCCGCTCTAGTTGGCGGTATTATTTTATCTCTCAGCCAGCAGTGGTTATCTGCCTACAATTCTACCGATTCAGTTATCAAAAAATCCGAACCTCATTTTCTTTTCAATCTTGGTCGGGTAGTTGGCTATGGTTTTTTTGGGGCCATCCTTGGTCAAGTCGGCAACTTTTTTCGGCTCTCACCACTAGTCTCGGCCAGTCTGGTTATTGGTGTTTCCATGTTTATGATCGCTCTCGGTTTACAAATGATTGGCGTCCGCGCTTTGCAGAATTTTCAAATCAGGCTTCCCAAATCATTCACCTCAAAAATTGCTGACGAGGCCAATTTCACTAGTCGTTTTGCTCCACTTTTAATGGGAGCCCTAACCTTTTTCCTGCCTTGCGGTTTTACTATTACCGCCCAAGCGCTAGCCCTTGCCTCTGGTAGTCCGTTTCAAGGCTCAATGATTATGGCGTTATTTGCCCTGGGCACTGTTCCTGGTTTGTTGGCTATTGGTTTAGGTAGTGTCAAGTTATCCAGCAACCCCAAATTAGCCAAACAATTTTCCCTCACAGCCGGGCTTTTAGTTTTATTTTTTGCCTTTTTCAACATCAATTCTCAACTGTCGGTTCTCGGGCTAACCAATCTAGGCAACTTTACCCCAACCACAACTACGAACAGTGCTTTACCCCCAATGGTCAATGGTCGCCAGGTTGTCAAAATTTCTGCCACCGCCACTGGTTATCTGCCCAGTAATATTGTTCTTCGGGCCCTTACCCCCACCCGCTGGGAAGTTACCGCCACCAATGTTTCTGGTTGTACCAACGCCATAATCTCCCGAAGCTTATTTGATGGTCGAATTGATTTGGTCAACGGCACCACGTCAGTCAAAGAATTCACCACACCAGTAGCCGGTAGTTATCGTTTTAGTTGTTGGATGGGCATGATCTCCGGCACCGTCGAAGTAGTTAACTAATGTCTACTCAAAAATCTACCAGTCTCAGTATCCAAGGAATGCACTGCACTAGTTGTGCCCGACTTATTGAAATGTCCCTCCTCGATACACCCGGAGTCTCCAAAGTCAATGTAAATTATGCCACATCTAAGGCCAGAATTATCCATAGCCCTGTGGCAAATGTTGATAATCTAATTCAAAGTGTTGTCAAGGCTGGCTACCAGGCAACACTTACCAGCCTCGACTCTCAAAACCAAAAAAATTATCAAGTCAAAGAGATCAAATACTGGTTTTCCAAATTTATATTTGGACTTCTGTTGGGGATACCAATGATTTTGTTTATGGTCTATGACTTTACCAACGCTATCCCATTCGAAAGTACAGTTTTACCCTATTCCGGCATTATCTCATTTATTCTGACCATCCCTGTACTTTTCTTTATCGGGTCAAATTTTTTCAAAGGATTTTGGTCTGCCCTAAGGCTAAAAACCTTCTCTATGGATTCATTGATTGCTATCGGTACTAGCACCGCTTTTTTCTACAGTCTCTATGAACTTATAAAGTACTCTGTTGAGACCGGATCGGTTATTGGGCTCAACGGCACCAAGATCCCCAATCTCTATTTTGAAGTGGCTACTTTCTTAGTTACTTTTGTTGCTTTAGGAAAATTCTTAGAGGCCAAAGCCAAGGGTAAGACTTCGGAGGCTGTTGAAAAGCTAATTGGTTTGGCACCCAAAACCGCCCGGGTGATGCGCCTTGGTCAAACTATTGATATTCCCATAGAACAGGTGTTAGTTAATGACATAGTTATTGTTCGTCCTGGTGAGCGTATTCCGGTTGACGGTGAAGTTATTAGTGGTTATTCAGCGGTTGACGAATCAATTTTGACTGGCGAATCATTACCTGTCGAAAAACAAATTGGTTCCAAGGTTTACACTGCTTCAATTAATAAGACCGGCTCTTTTGAATTTAAAGCTACCAAAATCGGAACTGATACCGCCCTTAGCCAAATCGTCAAACTAATGGAAGATGCTCAGGGGTCAAAGGCCCCAATCCAGGCGGTCGCTGATCGGATTTCATCATTTTTTGTTCCCATTGTTATCATTATTGCCCTCTTAACTTTTGCTATTTGGTTCTTTGTTTTTCATTCGAGTTTAGAGTTTAGTCTTTTGGCTTTTGTTTCAGTCTTAGTCATTGCCTGTCCGTGTGCTCTCGGACTAGCCACCCCTACTTCTATTATGGTTGGGACAGGTAAGGGTGCTGAGTATGGGGTTTTAATTAAGGGTGGAGAACCATTGGAAATGGCTGAAAAAGTTAATACTATTGTTTTTGACAAAACCGGTACCTTAACCAAAGGTAAACCAGAAGTCACCGACTTTATCAATTATTCAAAATTATCCGATCAAAAGATTGGCTCAATTTTTTATTCCATCGAATCCAAATCCGAACACCCCCTCGCCGAATCTATAGTGAGTTATTTTAAGTCTAAATTTGTAATTAGTAATTTGTCATTAGTAATTAGTAATTTTCTTGCACTTCCCGGTACCGGTGTCTCCGCCACTATATCTGGCAAAAAATATTTAATAACCAAACCCACAAAATCGATTCATCAAACAGACATTGAAAAATTACAGTCCGAAGGCAAAACTGTCATGCTTTTGTCATCAAGCAAAAAAACCCTAGCCCTGATTGCTGTGGCCGACCAAGTCAAAGACTCGTCTGCCTCAGTCGTCCAAAAGCTTTCCAGTATGGGCATCGCCGTTTACATGATTACTGGCGATAACCGCCGTACCGCCGAAGCTATTGCCAAGCAAGTTGGCATCAAATCAGAAAATATTTTTTCCGAAGTCCTCCCCGCCGACAAAGCCAATCATGTTAAGCAACTCCAATCCCGCCCTATTCTTAAATCTTACTTCTTAAACCTTAAATCTAATCATAATTATGTTTGTTTTGTTGGCGATGGTATCAACGATGCCCCAGCCTTAGTTCAGGCAGACCTAGGAATTGCTATGGCCTCAGGCGCTGATGTGGCCATGGAATCGGGCAATATTATTATTATGACCAACGACTTAAAGGGTGTTTTAACCGCTATCAGCTTGTCTCGAGAGACAGTCGGTAAAATTCGCCAAAATTTATTTTTTGCCCTCATCTACAATGTCTTAGGTATCCCCATCGCCGCCCGTGCTTTAGCCGGAATCGGTCTAGTTCTCAAGCCAGAACTCGCTGGCCTAGCCATGGCATTATCTTCTGTCTCTGTGGTCACTAATTCCCTAACCCTCAAGTTCTTTAAGCCCGGCAAGTTCAATTGGATTTCCAAATTGGCACCTTACGCCATGGTAACCATCTTTTTATTCGTCTTTATTCAATTTGCTAGATTCTCTTCTGCCATGGGTAGCGATGCTTCCATCAAATCATACTTGGTAAATAACCCCTCAGTCAAAACAGCTATTAGTCAACTTTTAACCAACAATTCTACAAAAGTTTTTCTCGAAACCTCACCCAAACTATTTATCGGTATCGATAGTCTGCCTGCCCAAATAAAACTATCCCAAGGTACAGCCGACCTATCTGCTCCCAATACAGTTGTTCTTGGTTCAGCCGAAGCTGGTATGATGATCGAAAACGGTTTGATCAAGGGTATTGGCTCAGAAATTCCCAATTTCTTTGGTCTTCCTACCGTCAAGGTGGTTGGTATTCTCACTCAAACAGGCACCCCTATTGACCACTTTCATCTGTTTAGTCAGTCTACTTTCAGAGGTCTTTCAGTAGCCTTAGATGACTTATTGGTAACCGCAACTCCATCAGGTGATCTAAAGCTGTTTTATCTTTATGATGCTTCAAATATTCCCGAACAGTTGAAGAACGTAATTGACCCTCTCAAAACTATTTACACTATCGACGGAATTAACTATCTGTCTACTGTCATTGGATATGATGAGGCCAAAATGATGATAAGCGAAAAGTTAATCAGTCAAAAGTCCGACATTCTCAAAGATTTTTTTGGCAACAACGTCATTATCACTGGTCTACCCAAAAGAACATTAACTAGTCTCGATATGATGCACTTTGTCCCAAGAGAGTTTAAAGAAAATTACCTAAAAACCCAAAAGAATTAATTTTTTTCCCTTGGCTTAATCTGTTCTAAGAAACCGTCAATAGTGACATTGTCCAACTCTTCAGGTCTTCTACCGTTTCTATAACTAATTACTGCGTCAGCCAGCATTTCTCCGTACACCCCAGCATAAAGCGGTATCTTTATCATCGTTGAAATGTCTTTTCTTACCTGCAACATCCCAAACCCCACCAATATTTCATTTTCCCCAACAACGTGTGTTCTTTCCAATGTCTTACCCACAAAGTGCAACAAAAACGCCAATTCACTTTCTTCGGTCTTTAAATTCGCTTCAATAAATTGTCTGGCAGACAATGTTGTATCAAATGTCTTAATCATAATTGCCAATTTTAATTCAATAGACAAATCCGATCTTGACCCACTTTGACAATATTATAAGATACATGCTATAATATCCCATGCTTACCACCTGGGAATATTCAGTCAAATCAGAAGCCGAGCGTTTAATTCACTGTGCTCACCAAATGATTGTTGGCTTCTACAAATCCAACGGTTTTACCGTTCTACCTACCAATCCCAACATCAACAACGCCCACACTGTCACCTTTTCCGACTTGCCCTACAACACTATCCCTCGCTTCTGGGATCAGGTGAAAAAAGTTGATGTCAACTCTTTACCTATCACCATTGATTCAAAAACACTCAATTCTACTGTTGGCCTACTTGAACAATGTAGCTTAAAAACTCCAAACTTTGTTAAAACAAAAGATCTTTGGGAGCAAGCTGAGTCTGCAGTAATTGCTGAAATCTATAAAATAATTCCTTCACGAGCAAATAGTATAAAAAAAATAATCATCTATCCCACTAGTTTTGGCACTAGCTGTAGTTTTAATGGCATCGAAACATCAGATGAAGTTATTATGTACCTTCGTGAAGACCAGGGGATTCATGCGATTGCCGAAGCCATAATTACCTTTTTAACCAGAGACGATGTCTTCAAAAAACTAAAAGGTATGTGGTCCGAATCGGAAATTATTACCGACTATTTAGTTACCGAGACCTCTATTGCTACAGTTCTCCAAAAATACGAATCGGCCTCGGCCTACATCCCCACCCTCAAGGGTATCCGTACCAAGGATTTAGTTAAATTAAACCAAGAATCTGACAAATTTTATCAAAAATTAGGTATTCCTAGTTTTGACAAGCCCTTTAGTCATGTTGAATCAACGCCCAAAATCTTTGATAAGCCAATAGAGAATCTGACTGATACCGAAAAAAGTCTAGCTCTCGCTCTCATCAAAAATTCCAATCAAATTGTTGATTTTGATTCGCTTGGCAACGCCATTTTCAAATCCGAAGATGATTTTAGTCTCTACGCCATTTCCAAAACTATTCAGCGTTTGCGCGACAAGTTCGAAGCCAACGGTATCTCCGGCTCCTATATCCAAACCCTTAGGGGTAAAGGGTATATGTTGAAGAATTAACTATTCTCTAGTGTTTTAGAAACTGATCCTGATTGGGGGGTGTTCAATCGCCCATATATTCTTCGTTCAAAATCAGGATATATATCAAATCCATAAAATTTTAAATTAAAATCGCGAGTAATATTCCTTGTATGAAGTAATAGTCCATCGATCCTTGCCAGATCTTCCGGTGACAATGGGCTTACGCAAATTCCAGTTTCTAATATATCCATTTCGCACATAATAATATTAATTAATAATTAACCAAATTATAGGCCAAATATATTTACTTATCTTGACATCACTTTGACATTTATTGCCATATCCAAACCCTTAGGGGTAAAGGGTATATGTTGAAGAATTAAAGCTGTGATTCGGTTCGCTCCAGCATTCCAAAAACATATTGTTCACCTAAAACATTTATTAAGTTTGTTCTCAGCTGTTCAGCATCTTCCTTTGCCTTAATATGAGTCGGAGAATTTGTGCCGTTTAATAATTCAACCGCCTCAGCAATGTCAAATCTTTCGATGCATAGTTGAGGAATTGTCAGATGCTCATCTCTAATAAGTCGAAGTTCGAGCTCTGTTATACCCACCGCGTTAGAATCAAAACTTACCGTTATTGCTCTAGCTTTTCTTTGACTCATATCCTCTCCATACCATTGTTTTGGAGGTATTATTTTTTGTTCCACTATCATAGTCCCAAATAAAACATTAATAATTGTGCATCAATTTTTTTGCTGTTTCGAGGTAAAGGTTATATGTTGAATAACTATTTACTTTCCACAGTCGAAATCTTTCTTGCGAATATTTGCCTTACCTGACCTACAAAATCAAAAGTGTTCGGCTGTTTCAATTTAGCAATTGTTTCAATGGTTAATTTCAAACCTTCTTGGTGTAACTGCTCTCTGGCTTTTTGTAAAAACTCTTGTCCTTTAATATTTCTAGGTTCAAATTGACCGATACCAAAATCGACAAGCTCGACAATACTTTCATGTAATGCCATGTCTCTCCCTCTAGCCATCATGAAGCCAGCATAATCCATTAAATTAGGAATATTTTCGTTT
The DNA here is from genome assembly GCA_018062705.1 of Candidatus Shapirobacteria bacterium. Lineage (GTDB taxonomy): Bacteria > Patescibacteriota > Microgenomatia > UBA12405 > UBA12405 > JAGORQ01. The sequence goes on along the minus strand of JAGORQ010000001.1, from coordinate 112,425 downwards.
GCCAACTTAGTCAACATTGCTGTTAATTCTTTTGGTAAACCAACATCAACAACTTTTTCTGGAATACTCTTTTTTTGTTTGTCCATAGACCTATAATAACCTATGAATTACCGCCTATCTTGACACAGTTTGACAATTCTCTACCTAGTTATCCCCGTTTAATTATCCTCTTCTGCTCCTCACTAGCCACTTTAATCCACATCTTAAACATCAAAAGCCATTTATCGAAGGTTAGTTCGCTTGGTTTTATATCCCCAATATCCAGCGCTTTACGAATATGTTTGGCCTGTTCATAAGTCATCACTTCTTTAAATGCTTCCAACACTGTTGGCTTCCATTTAGAAAATCCATAGCTCACAAACTTTCTAAATATACTTTTATCTTCTTCTTTAATATAAGCTATTTTTCTTTTAACAAATTTGACAAACACAATCTTTACTTGAGGTTTTAGTGTAAAATTTGTCCGATCAATTTCTCCCAATATCTCCACCTCATACCAGGGTTTAGTCAACACTGAACTCATAGTTTCCACCACTCCACCCTTAAACTTTTCCGCCACCTCTAATTGCATTATCAAATACATCGCATCCGGCATATTTACCTCGGTCAGAAACTTGTTCATAATTTCTGAGGTAATCGAGAAAGGAATATTCGAAAAAACCTTGTACGGTTTCTTTGGTAATTTAAATTCCAAAAAGTCTTGATTGTATGTTTTTAAATTCTTAAATTCTAAATTTTTAAATTTAATCTCAAGTTCTTTGTAGAGGTCGGCGTCCTTTTCTATTCCCCACACCTCTCCCGCCTTCTCTGTCAATTCTCGAGTAATCACTCCTTTCCCCGGTCCAATCTCAATCACCAAATCATTATTACCTATATCGGTTGCCTCCAACAATTCCCTGACCAAGCTCGGAAATTTAATAAAATTCTGCCCCAACGAATTTTTTTGATGGTAGACCATTATTCCTCTGGTGGCAAAAACTCTTCTCCATTATCCGACACTGTCTCCCCAGCCTTTAGCCACAATACATAGTCACAACCGGTGGCTTTCTTAGCCTCTCTGTCCCAGCCTGAAGTTGAACATTTTTTCATTCTTTTACCGTTGGCAGTAGTAAACAGAACCAACGCCTCACCACACTTCGGGCATTTTTCATCTAGTTTTTCGGTACTACCATTAATCCATTCTACATAATCACATCCGGTCGCTTTTTTGGCTTCCTTATCCCAACCCCCAGCACTACACTTTTTCATTTTTTTACCAAAGCGAGTGGTTTGCAAAATCAATTGTGCTCCACACTTGGGGCATTTTTCTTCCAGTTCTACCGGCTTCACTTCCAGCCATTTCACATAATCGCACCCTTCATTTTTGTGGCTTTGGGGATTCCAACTGCCTTTGGAGCAACGTTGAAGTTCTCTTCCGGTAGCCGTTTTGGTTACCTCAGCTAACTCCGCCCCACATTTTGGACATACATCATTTGGATCAATCATATTTTTATTCTACTCCTAAACTATTTATAAACTACCTTTGATTCTTTTTTCAAATTATCAAACCAAGTTCCAATGGATGTTTCCCTCTCTTGGGCTATAAGTTGCTCTTTGGCCATTTTTTGCATGTCATCCTTAGAAGTATTTTTTGGAAATTGTGCTTTATTTTTTTCAATAAAAGCATCAATCTCTTTTTGGTCCACCTCTGTTTTTGGTTTTGCCAAAGCCTCAACTATTTTTTGAATCCTAATTTGTTTAAGTAAGTCAGCTTTAGTCATAGCTCGACTTTCCAGCACTTGAGCCAATGTTTGGTTCTTCTCTTTCAGTTGTTCTTCTATCTTGGAAATTTCCTCATCTATTGCCTTTTGGTCAATCTTGATACCTTTTTTGTCAGCTTCTCCCAAAATCATTTTTTCCTGAATCATTGTCTCTAGTACCTGTTTGCCATCTTGTTTTTCCAAATTTAACCAATAACTAAACCGATCAACCACTTGACCATTAACTGTAGCAACTACCCCAAAACGATAAAAACCGTAGGCTACTAAAACCACAATAATTAGCAATGCTTTAAAGTATGCCATCAGTTCGATTTTTGTTTCTTTATTCATTTTCCCATTATAACACCTCCAGTTTTAGTTAACTCAAATGTTATACTAAAACCATGCTCAAGGGCTTCAAACAGTTTATTCTCAAAGGCAACGTAGTCGACCTGGCTGTTGGTGTGGTTATCGGTGCCTCTTTTAGTGCTGTGGTGACTGCCCTAGTTAAAGACTTGATTACTCCATTGATCGCCGCACTAGGTGGTCGTCCTGATTTTTCCACCATTTTCTTTACCATCAACAACAGTAAATTTATGGTAGGGGACTTTATCAATACTCTAATCGCTTTTCTTATCAATGCCTCAGTCATCTATTTTTTCGTTGTACTACCAATTAATAAACTTACCTCGTTTACCAAAAAACCATCAGACCCTACAACCAAAAAATGTTCTGAGTGTCTGAGCACAATTCCAGTCAAGGCTCACCGTTGTGCCTTTTGCACTTCCATCCAAAAATAATCATGTATCAATTTATACCTTCTCTTCGTTTGTTGGCCCAAACTTTACCGCTCGAGGCATTTATTTTTATCGGCACTATTCTTGAAGAAATTGTTTCCCCAATTCCCGCTCCTTTAATTTTGGGCGCTGCCGGTTCACTTGCACATACCCAAGGTCGCCACTTTCTTTACATTATAATCTTGACACTTATTGCTACCACCGCCAAAACTTTGGTTAGTTGGCTATTTTACCTTCTCTCAGATAAAACTGAAGATTTTATTTTTAAAAAATTTGGTAAATTCCTGGCAGTCAAGCATGAGGATGTAGAGAAAATTGGTGCTTATTTTAACGGTGGCTGGAAAGACGATTTCATCATTATTCTTGCCAGAGCCATTCCTGTTGTGCCCACTACCACTGTTTCTTTAGTGGCTGGTTTTATCAAGCTTGATCAGTCTTCTTTTGTCCGATCAACCTTCATCGGCTACTTTATCCGTTGTTTTATATTTATTTATCTTGGTTTTACCGGAGCTAATTCTGTCGATTCTCTTGGAACCGATCAATTTGATTTTACCTCGACTATTATTGGAGCAATATTGTTGCTAGCTCTATTTTTACTCTATCTTTTCAACCCCTTTAACCGTGGAAAAAAGTAGCTATCATGGCTATTGCCGCTGTAGCCATTCCTCCAAATGTTAACCATACAAAAACTTTGGATAGTATTCCACTCTTATTTTCTTTCATGATTTTTTCGTCCTGAGCAATTTTTGCCACCAAAAAAATTAGCGGTACTGCTACCACTCCATTTATTACTGCTGTATAGATCAAAGCTTTGACCGGGTCGATACCAACAAAGTTAATTAGTAGCCCAATTAAAGTCGATGCAATAATTACCCCATAAAATCCTTTGGCGCTTTTCAGTTTCAAATTGAGTCCTTCTTTCCAACCAAAAGTCTCAGCAATTGCGTATGATGCCGATCCGGAAAGTACAGGAATCGACAACATGCCTAATCCAACTATTCCGGTTGCAAAAATTATTTTTGCCCACAAACCAGCATTCGGAAAAGTTTGCACCAACGGTTCCAGTGCTCTGGCAGCATCCGCCGAAGTCTTAATGTCACTAATTCCATTTTGATTTAATACTGTGGCCCCCACCACAATTATCGACCAAGTAGCCAATTCGGAAAACAGCATTCCTATCGCTGTATCAATTCTCAAATTTTTCAAAAATCCAAAAGTAACTTTTTTTAAGTGTTTTTCCTTTTCTTCTTCAACCTCCTCACTTGCCTGCCAAAAAAACATATAAGGTGAAATTGTTGTCCCCAGCACTCCGGTAATTACAAATAAAAATTGAAAACTCAATTCAAAGTGCGGAATAAAAGTCCTCATCAAAATCTCTCCCCAAGGTTGTTGCACCATGAACACCGTTATCGGATAGGCAATTAAAGTAACCGCCAGCCACTTAAGAATTTTGGAATAGGTTTTGTATGTAGTAAAAATTTCTAATGCCAATATCAAAAAAGTAAAATCAATCGCCAGCAAGGCAAAGTTTACTGGAAATATCAGCTGAGTCGCTGCTACCATTGCTCCAATATCTGCTCCTATATTAATAGTATTGGCAATTAGAATCAAAATTCCCACCAGATATACCACTTTTTTCGAGTAGTTTTCTTTAATTACTGCCATCAACCCTTTCCCTTTAACTGCCCCTATTCGGGCACAGGCCTCCTGCACCGCAATCTGAAATGGCAACATAAACACCGCTGTCCATAGTTGGCCGTATCCAAACTGAGCTCCGGTTTGTGAATAGGTGGCAATTCCTGACGGATCATCATCGGCCGCTCCGGTTATCAACCCCGGCCCCAAAACTTTCAACCATTTTTTAATTTTATTAACCATTTTTTTCTAAAGGAACAATTTTTTCTATAGCAACATACATGTTATTTTCCTGATTTATTTTTTTACCAGTTACTTTATAAAATCCTTCAACTACTTTTTGTTGACCTAGTTTACCCAAAATTTGCCCAGTGTCGCTGACCAAACTTACCCAAGAGTTGTTTTCATCAATCGATCCAAAATGAGTCACATAAATTAATTTTTCAAATATTTCGCCTCTAGCCAGTCCTTGGCTGTTTACTGTTTGTGGTTTATCAGGATTAAATTTTATTTTTGCTAAATTAGCCGTAATTGTGTCTGAGCCCAATTTGGCCAACCCAATCACCAAGGTTGAGCCCAATGTTCCCAAGGAAGCAATTGTCAGTACTACTCCCCACCAAGCTCCAAAACTCAAGCTTGCCCAAAAGTTACTTCTCGGCACCCCAGCCAGCTCCGGTGTAGTAATTTCTACCGGTACTTCTGTAGTGATAAAGGTGGTTGGTGTCGGTGTTGGTTCACCCGGTGTTTCAGTAATAAAAATTGTTGGTTCTGGCGTGGGTGTAATCGACAATCTGTAGGCAATTGATGCAGGAATTCCATCTAATGTTGGTGTCGGACCAATCGTTGGTGTGTTTGTTGGGAGTGGCGTATTAGTTGCTACTGGTTTCACTGTAGCAGTTGGTGTCGGTTGGTTTGCCTGACCGCCTGACTGCAACGCTGTCGGCGAGGGTCGAGGTGTATTCGTTGGCACCGGTTTATTAGTGGCTGTTGGTAGAGGTATATTTGTCGCTGTTGGTTGGGGGACTGGTGTGTTTGTTGCCTGCCCGCCAGACTGCGAAGCTGTCGGCGTGGGTACAACTGCCGGACAGATATCAGTTCGGTAGTTTGGATCCAAATATTTAATTACATTACTAATATGATTCGAAGGCATTACACTCGTCACCTCACTTCCGCAAGCGTGTCCCCGGTGTGGGCTTGCTTGAGTTCCTTTTTCATACACTTTACTGGCAAATATATATAGACACCGGCTAGTATCGGCATTCACTTGCGCTACTGTCATACAACTCGATGCCATTGTCTGAGTTTTTATCCAGTAATATGTGGCACTGAGGTTTGCCAAAAATATCACCGCAATTATTTGGATACCTAACGGCTTAATCTTTTTCATTTAACAGTCGCTAGAAGCATAATAATTACCATAATCCAAAATATTGTTAGTGTGATCCCGACTGCCTTTTTCATAGAAAATTGAATTCTTCGGAATGAATCATAGTTTTCTTAATTCCATTAATTTTAAATTGTTTTTTTAGACTTTTCATCATTGCTGGTGGTCCACAAATATAAATTTCTTTATCTCTCATATTACCAGTCAATCCCGAAATAAATTTAAAATCAACTCTACCATATCTCTCCGACAAAAAAGGAAATATCCTAAAATTGGGGTTGCTATCACTTATTTTTTCAAATTCAGCCATTGCCACCATCTCTTCTTGCTTGGTGGCACAGTAATACAAATCTATTTTAGAATTGTTACGAATGTCCAAGCTTTTAGCCATACCTGCAAAGGGTGCAATTCCAATTCCGCCAGCAATCCATATTTGGTCAAACTCGGGTTTAAATTGGGTGTAAAACTTGCCGTAGGCACCCTCAACTTTTACTTTTGTTCCTATCGGTAATCCAGCTACTTTTCGAGTAAAATCACCCAAGCTTTTTATCAATATCTGGATTGTTTCCTCTTGTGGTGCCGATGATAGTGAAAACGGATGATATTCTCTGCCGGTTTCCCGATTGTCAAAACTTACAAAAATAAATTGCCCTGGATTATAAGGCATCTTTTTGCCTGTAGCTGTCATGGTTATTGCCGTAACTGTTTCATTTAAAGCCTCCACCTTGGTTATTACATAACCATATTTTCTGACCAGAAGGAATCCCAAAACCGACCGGTACACCCACACTCCCATAGCCAAGACTGAAATCGACATCATGTAATATCTCAGCATTGGATAATAACTAATATCGCTACTTATAAAAAACGAGTGTAGTCCTCCCAAAAAAAATGCTACCCCCAATAATTTGTGAGTTTGTTTCCAGAGTTGGTAGGGGAGTTTGACAAAAAACGTCACTACCAAAAACGTCATCATAAACAATAGCGAACTAATTCCAAAATATACCGGCCAATTTTCCGCCGGAGGTACAAAAAACAATCCGGCCGCTTTCAATGATTCAGGTAAATAAGACAGAGCTAAAACCAACGGATGAATTAACAGTAAGATAAAAGATAAACCGCCCAGTATATGGTGAGTCACGTAAATTTTATCCATCCCTCCAAACAACTTCTCCATCCATTTCACTCTGGCACTCAATATAATACTTTGGGCATACATCACCATTCCCAGCAAACCAGATATTTGGCCGACACTAACAAGAGAAATCACTACTCCACCAAATCTATCCCAAAGCCCCATCCCTGACAACCACAAACCCACAGTAATTAGATTCGTCAAAATTATCAACAAAATTCCAATTTTTGGAACAATTTTCATTAGAAAATTTTATCATCCACTCTGGTAATATACATCTATGGCTGAGCATGAAATTTCCATTGTCATTTTTTACAACAAAGACAAAGTTGTTTTGCGTCAGGGGAAAATTCACTCCGCCCCTTCAACCTATGATTTTTGGGGTGATCGTCTCAAAACAGGCGAAACCCCCCTTCAAGCAATCAAACGAATTCTTGAATTGGAACTCAACTATCGACCTGGAAATTTAAAATATTGGACCGATTATGAATTTACCCTCAAAACCCCCGGTCCGCGCGAAGGGGATCATTATCTGATGCATCTATTTGTCTCTCCAATCACTCCAAATCTCCTTTTTTCTCAAATCAAAGAAGATGTTAAGTTGGTTGTCTTTTCACTTAAGGAGCTATTAAGCCATCCCGAACTCGACTATGTTGCTCGCGACATTTTACACCTATTTAAACGTCAGTATAATGCTAAAAATAGCCCACAAATAGGTTGAATAAACTGTGAACCGCCATCGATATTAATAACGAAATTGTCCACCCAAACTTGTTGCTTCTGGCGCCCATTCCACTAATCACCATTGTGCTAGTATGCAAAACTGTCGTCACCAACAATCTTTTTGGTAGGTTTTCAAAGTTACCCAGTGCCAAAAAATTTACCAAGTAAAACACAGTTTCTGACGTGGCCAGCACGATTCCCGCAATAATTGTCCAGCCGATTTTCTCTTGTCTCAACTTCCAACTAATAACTCCTTTATACAATTCTTCGATTATTGCCGGCAAAGGGATTATTGATTCCACTGGCCAGAGCAATAGCGGTGATGCCAGTGCCAATATCAATCCAATCGCTTTATCCATTATCTTTTTACAAATTCCTGAGACACCCAGCCTTCTATTTTAAGTTTTGGAATCAAAATTTTTACCCACTTCAGAGTTTCTGTCAGCAATTCAATTGACTGATTTTCCTTAACCTTCGCCACCACTTTTGAGCTAATTTCCGGTGCTTGATATACATACAGCTCATCATTTTTTGGCACAATCAAACTGCTTCCTTTTGTCGGTATGGTACTTGGCGCCAACTTTGGACTGGTTGTTATCGTTGGCAATAAAATTATGGTTGGTGTTACCAATATTTCAGTTGGTTCCGGTAATTCTACAGATTCAGTTGGAACTGGTATTTTAGTTGGTATCGTAGTCGATTCGATCGGACCGGTTCTTGCCGACAAAACCACTCCAGTCTTTTTATTGAGACCATTTAGCCACAACCCTCCTGCCGAGCCTACCCCCAACCCCAACATCACCATCAACCCCAAACTAATTATTTGTTTATTGCTGTTTTTCTGTGCCGGGGACTTTACGGTATCCTTAGTTTCAATTTTTGTTATCGGTTGACTGCCCACAATTGTTTTCATGTACAGTGCCAAAAACACAAATCCTGATACTAGTACAATTATTAATCCCCATACCGCCACTACCTGCACCCCACCAATAAAACCAAACATGGTACCAGTTGATCCAGCCATAGTCACCAAGCTTTTTAAGCTATCAACTTTTTTATCCACCCCGGCCATTTCAATCTCTGATTCACGATAAGCTTTTATCCTCACGTCTGGCAACCCACCTTCTTTTTGACGTGATTCAATTTTGTCCAAAGATGTTTCTACATCAGTTTTTAGTGTTACCCCTTGGGCATAATATGAAGTTTTTTGTAATGGTTTTACCAACTCTTCCACCTGTTTTCTCACCGAAGCCACTTTATCTGGCGAAATTTGCCACACATCCTTAACTTCTATCGACACAATTTTTGTCCCCCTCGGTGGCAATTCAAATTCACCCGTAAAATAATAGGCTTCGACTGTCGAGTCATATTCAATTTTCAAATCAGCATCCATTTTTATGACATCATCTTTTTTGGTTTCTTTTGGTAGATAGTATTTAAAAGGAACTGTTTGTTTGGTTACCGTTGACGGGTTAGTGATCAGTGTTTTAAAAATAATACTTCCTTCTTCCAGCCATGTCTGAACAATCGGTTTACTGGTGATTTTTTCCAGCTGAATTCTATTCACCTGAAGTAGGGCCTTTAGAGCCAACACTTGATTCTTTAGATCTTTTAAATCAGTTGAATTTGCTTTTACCCCATTTAATATTTCATCTACATCACTTACTGTATTAATTTCGGTCACTTGTCCACTTAGATCTTTCACTTTATCGTAAATTGAACTAGCATCCAGAGTTCCCCATTTTGCCAATAGTGACGACAAATCAACTGAAGCTGTACTAATATTTTCAATTGTTTCTTTGTTAAGTTTTAGCCTCCCAAAAACAGTTGCGGTGGCCGACGAGTCACTCGAATTACCCAGCAGTGTTTCCAAACTATCCACATAATTTTTTAAAGATTGTAAATCCTCATATGCCGTCGTCGATTTGCCATTGTAGGCCAACTCTGATCTAATCGAATTGGCTGTAGTCAGCGCCCCATTGGCCGCGTTATAAAGTTCAGTCGCTGTCCTTGCCCCCCATTTGTCCTGAATGCACTGGATATTTCCCATGACTGTATCATTGACTCCACATGCGTCACTAATACTTCCCACCGTTCCCTGCACCCCACTAACCGCCGACAGCACATCACTCATCGAGCTTGCTCCCCACTTAGTCAAAATAGTAGCCACATTGGTGTTAATTGTCCCCACTTGGGTGGTTAACAAATCAACCTTATTGTTAATACTTAGTAGTGATGTTCCAATATCCATCGCCAAACTGTCACCAACACCTTGAACAAACGTCCTGGTCGCCAATTCTCCACTACTGCCAATACTGGCTGTAGTTAATGATCGATCGTTGCTTCCCCAGATACTACTCACCAAACTAGTGAATGTCGACAGTGATCTATCCGAGTAGTTCCACACATCAGCCACCAAAGTTCCAAAACTAGTTAGATTTCGATTTTCATAGCTCCAGACTGCTTCTCCCACCCCTTTGGCTATCTCAAAAGTTTTATCCAAGCACATGTACTCTGCACCCGAGGTACAGCACATTTGTCCTCGGTACAACCCTTCTTCTTTTCCCGAAGTGCCTACCGCATATGAATACCAACCATCAGCCGTCCCAGTCATTGCTACCGAATTTAGCCACAAACTCCCTCCCACGTCCCGAGTTGATAAAGTGCAGGTTGCTCCAGCGATTGGCACATAATCATCATCATACAAAAATTCTCCGACTTGGCAGTTACTATTAACCACACATTTTTTATATTCACCGTTTCCAGCCAACACCTTATCCGCAAAAAGCCCCAAACATAACAAAAAACACCCAAAATAAGACCAAATTTTTAGTTTCAATTTCCTGATTAAATAGGGGAATATTTTATTCCCTATTTAATAATAGCGTACCTTCAAATAGCATTAAAAGGGGGACAAATATTATCGCCATCGATAGGATATCCGTCGGTGGCAACAGCACATCAAAAATTATCAAAACTGCATACACATACCGTCTTTTTTCCTCCAATTGTCTTCGATTCAAAACTTTCAACTTTATCAATCCTGTCAATACAATTGGCAGTTGAAATACAATGCTCATCGATATTCCCATTATCACAATTTGAGTCAAGAAACCCTCAATATCCCACAAATTTCCAATATTAAAATCCTTAGTTGTTTGTGAATATATATTAATTACCATCTGGAGCACCCAACCACCAAACAAAAACCCTGCCACAAACAAAAACATACTTAATGGCAACAATCGCACCAACAGTAAATATTCTTTATTTCTCAGTGCCGGTTTAACAAACTGGATTAGTTGATACACCAAAAAAGGCGTAGCTACCGCAATACCACAGGCCAAACTTATGCTCACGGCTACATTAAAAAATTGATAGGGCGAGGTCAACACTACATTAACATTTTGCAAATTGAATCCTTGCATCAACCACTTCACTATTCGCTCATAGTTTACCACTCCCGTGGCCACCCCCACTCCAAAACTAACCAGCACCGACAACAACCTCCGTCTAATTTCCGCCCAATAGGCTAAAAAATCAACTGGCTTTTCTTCAACCATTAAATTTATTTTTTATCTTCGTCTTTTCCTGAAAAAGCTTTGCGAAACTCTTTAATCGCTTCTCCTCCACCTCTACCCAATTCTGGTAGCTTCTTGCCACCAAATAAAACCAACAAAATAACCGCTAATACAATTAATTCAGTTGTTCCAATACTTTTGAACATATTTATATAAAAATTATTAAATTACTTTTTATTGTCTTCTTTAACTGCTTTTTTAAACTCAGTTACCGCTCCGGTCAAACCTTTCATCATTTCTGGTAGTTTTTTGCCCCCAAAAAGAATTAATAAGATAATACCGACTAGTACGAGTTCAGTTGTGCCTATATTCATAATTTTTCTCCTTAAGGTAATAATAGATAAGAATTACCAAATTCTCAAGCAGATGTTTTCTTTTTCTTCTTGAGTTTTGGTTTTGCTTCAGTTTCTGGAGGTAGGTCTTTCATCAAATCTTCCTTAGCTGCCGATAATTCCTTTTTAGCTTTTTTTAATTCTCTACCGGCAATTCCTGCCCCTTTAGCCAGTTCGGTAATTTTATTTCCACCAAACAGCACTACCAGCACCAACACAATTATTAATAATTCACCTGCACCCAAATTTTGAAACATATAGACAAATATACACCAACTATTTCAACGATGCCAGTGTTGCCTTGCTCTTAGCATCCTTGAGTGTTTTACCAGCCGAATTAGACACGGTGTGCGACGCCAATAGTTCATCCCAGACAGCATCGGCAATTTCCGAGGCCGAAGCACCGCCGGCTGGTGTTTCAATATAACTATCGGTTCCCAGGTCTTGAGTATTTCCCCCACTATTGTTGATAATTGTATTACCCGACCTGACTGTGGTTCTCACCACTCCAGCGCCAATTTGCAATCCTAAACCACTATTATTGTATATCAGGTTATTTTCCAATAAATTATCTAGTACTCCGGTCCCGGCCATGGCTACACCGTTCACATTTCCCAAAATTACATTTTTTACCATTGATAATTGAATCGTTGAACTACCAATACTAACTCCATTACCTGTTCCACTTCCCCCGCAGTTTTCAATTACACAATTATTAACCTTACTCATTGTCGAAGTGGCAATATTAATTCCATCACTTCGGCAATTTTTTATCCAGCAATCTCTAATTTGATTATTGTTGCCACTTATACTGACACCTTTTCTGTTTCCTGTAACAGCTGTTTCAATATACAGTCCACTAATTTGCACTGAGTGGCCACTAATACTAATTGTGTCGGCACTAGTCCCGGTTGGTTTAAGTTGAAAGCTATAACCTGGGCCTCGCAGTTTGACGGTACTCTTAGTTATTGCCAGTGTTTCAGTCACTGTCGTCAAACCCGACGGATCAGCCGAAATACAATAGACCGTATCATAGTGATTATCCACCAATAATTGGTCCAGTCGGGCAAAAGTTTTTACTGCCGTGCTTGGCTGAACACCGTTATTGGAATCATTACCGTTGGTTGGGTCCCAATAATAAGTACTCCCCACACCCATATGAGAATTTGCCATCGATTCGATTAAATATTTCAAATTTGCCGTATCATTTGGCGTAGCCAGGGTTGCCGATGACGAATTTGCCATGGTTACCTGAGTAAAAGCCGTGGGTGCAATTGGATTATTATCCAGTCCTCCCACCAAATTTCCTCCATCAATTCTGCAGGATACTGTCTCTGGTCCACTTCTGGCTTCAAAGGCCACTCTCCAGGGAGATTGAAGTACTAGGGTTATACCCACTTGCACTCCGCCACCCAAATCTTGTTTTCCATAGGCGTCAGCAATATGTCCGTAGGACATCGCCGGCACCAACTCATCTTCAGTGTCGCGAATGCCGTTTATTAGTTGCTGGATAGTTACGCTCGTGTCCGGCGACAATACCGTAATTACACTGTTATAAAAATCAAAGCTTAGCGCCATGACCTATTTTACGACACGATAGTGTCGGTTGTCCTAATTGCCGAAGTTGAGTAACCAGTTGAGGTAAAAGTCCCTGTCGTTTCAAAAGGCAGAATGGCAGTCGCTGTATAACGACGCACCCGGAGTAATACCGATCTGTCGGTTGTGTAGATAACTGTTACCGAGGCGCTCGAGCTACTGGCAGTTTCGTCAATAAAAGGTACATAGGCCGTATCGTCGGTTGCTGTATACGTCCTATCCAAAACTGGTGATACTCCTGAAAAAGTCGATACTGACCAGCTGGTATAAGTGTACCGTGTTTCTCGAGCCGAGCTTGTGTCTGAAGTATCAACTATTCTAATCACCCCAGTTGATGGCGTGTCGGCAGTTATTGCCTCATTTACCACAAAAGTAGCATTACCGGACGAATTTCCAGCCGCCGCCGTATACATCGCTTTGTTAATTGTTGTCCCAGCAGTAGTTCTAAATACTGACACTCTATCACCTGACAGTAAGTTTCCAATCGTAATACTTTGTTTGTTTGGTGGTGTTCGAGTACTATTATCAGAATCAATCAATTGAAAATTCTGAATATCTGCCTCAGCCATGTCCTGAATCCACACCCCTCTAGCACCGAAAAACTTACCTCCGGCAAAAGTCCCAAACGGGGCCGCTTTCGTTGGTGAATAGGTATTAGTCGGCGTATCAAAGTCAATAAATGGCGTAATGTATTGCTCACCCGCTAGCTTATTTATACTCAAAGTCGACGATAAATATTTTGTGCCGTAAGTATAGTAGGCCGAAGAATTTTCCCTCGTCAAATATTTTAGATATTCATAGACTTGTGACAAAGCTCTGGTGGCGCAATCAACAATTACTGAATAGTTATAACTACTACCTTGTTCAAAGTTTTTGGTTGTCGTTCGAGCCACCGTCATTCCGGCTGAGGCGGTACTGGTAGCTCCCGATGTCCCACCAGTTAACACATCATTATTTTCAAAAGTGCCATCCACATTGCCCAAAGTCATTGTCCCCGCCGACTCTTTTATAAATTTACCAGTCGCCCCCGATAAACTTCCAGTAACAGTTTCAAACTCAGTATAAGGTCCAGAACTAATCGACCCATGAGTAATTGTGGCGTTTACAAATACCACCGAAATATCGGTATAAGTTGAAATAGTCGCGTGGGCTGTTGTGTTGTTCAAATCAGGGCTAGTCGCCAAAGGCACAGCGTTTCTACCTCCCGAAGTCAGATCAATTTCGAAGTTGTCATACAAATCAGCGTTTCCCGCCGAAGGGTAATTTCTCAAAAAAACTGTTACCTTGCCACTATCAATTTCCGTGCCGGCCTCTTTGACCTTCAATAACACATCGATGTGTCTGACGGCTGGTGTAGCCGAGTCTGGCCACCATTCAACCAACGAAGTTCCATTCTGGATCACATATATTTGTTCCTCGTTTGAATGTTGTTCAATTGTACCTAGAGTGTAAATGTTTGCCCACAAATTTTCTCCCGACACCGAGATCGCCGACATATCACCCTCACCAGTTCCCGAAGCAATCGTGATGGCCTCACTCGCATTATCAAACAAGTCTCCCGCATCGTCCATTCTTACCCACCATTTTCTCAGGGTATTATCATAGCTGAGCAATTTACCCGTATCTCCTGTGGTTCCGCCTGTCACCGTTTTACCGATATCTCCCGAAATTGCACTGGTATAGCCACCGCTAACTAATGTAAGAATTCTAACTTCGTTTAACTGTCCGTCAGTTTTGACCGCACCCCCTTTTAGGTATTTAAACGATTCATCATCCACAAACCAGCCATTTATCAGTGTGTAGTCCGTCGGTGTCTGGGCTGACATTGGCACAGTATCATCCATCTGGGCTAACTCATCAAAAGTGTCCATGATGTAGGTATAAAGCGCGTTCGAAGAATAGACAGTAGTACCAGAAGAATGATAAAGTCGTTTATTGACGTAATCTATTGTGAAATCATCTTGTATTGCCATATTTTTTCCTTAAAGAGTATAAGGATTTTTTGATATAACTGTCAATAAGACATTAATCACGAGGAACATTTAAAGTGGGTAATTTGCCGTGTTTACCGTTTTTACAGTTACATAAAGTAAGTGGATTGCGATTTCTAATGCAGCCGCGGGTGGTACATTTTGTGTAAACATCGGAAACTTGACCACAGCCTCCAGTGCAAACATAATGGGGGGCGAGAATTTTTTTGGTTTTGATTACCTTCATAAACCTATTGTAGCGTATTTTGTTAAAATTGAATTGTGGCAACAATAACAGTAAATCAATATAACGATGATGGGACAACTGCACGAACGGCAGGCGAAACATTAGCTATCAACGGAGCAATATACACTCAACGAACTGATACTCGATGGTTTAACGGAGCCCCGGCATCTATGACGGGTTGTTATGCCGGAAATACGGTAATTTCGGCAACTTTGGGTGGAGGTTTTGTGATTGATGGCACAAAGGTAAGGTGGTTGGCAATAACTGGAGGAAGTGGAACTCCAGCAATTGGAGATATAGTCAGCCAGGGTGGAGTAAGCGGATATTATTTGGGATTTTGGGCAAGTTTAACAGACGCTCCATCGGCTACAATTGGAACAACAGGATTTATTAAATTTAGAGAAGTGGCAGGGGGTAACTTTGGATCGGGAGCCTTAACTTTTAGTGGTGCTGGAGCAGCTACAGCAACTGGTGCCGATGTAACAGGGTGGTTGGAAGTTGTAGTCCAACAGTCGGGAAATTTTAATGTGCCACGATTGGGCAATTTTACGACGAGGGGTGATTGGTTTTATTTGGACGATACGACTGGAAGTGCAAATCAACTTTTGACTGTTCCAACTAACGGGAGTACGACAACATATTCCCCCGGTGTATGGATTGAAACCGCCGTAGGTTCCGATAATTATGAATTTTATTCGGCAATTTATGCTGTCGGAATGAGTACAACTAATTTTGGTACTGACGAAAGATCTAAAGTTGTTTGCATGGAAACTAACGGTCAAATGAGAATTGGTAATAATGGTACAACTGATGTAGGGTATGTTCCACCAAGCGGATGTAAAACACGAATTCCAAATATTTTTTTAAGACAATGTACTAGTGCCGCTCGAGCAACTAATGCGATTCCACATGCAACAGTAGCGACACGACCAGACTTTACAACAACTTCCGCAGGATACATCGATATTGAATATACCTATGGCGATTGGTATTTGTTATTTGCTCAAGCTTTTTATGTAAAAATTAAACATTGTGCAACCATGGACGGTATCAATGTTTCGGAATGTGCTTCACCACTTGAAATTGATGATGGAGGAGCAGGATCATCGGCTGGACTAGCTTTGGCAGGTGGATATTTTACTTCATGTTTTGGAGGAGGAACCATTCAGAATTGGGTGTTTTCGGGATATTCAAATGGTCTAACTGGGGGGATGTGTTCGTTTGCTTATTGTATTGGACAAAGAGTGGTAAATTGTAAGTCTGGATGTTGGACATATGCAAGATCGGCCACAAAATCTTTTGGATTTTATACTTCGCAATCAACTGATATCCAATTTAATAATTGTCAAACTCTGAATTGTACAAACGAATTATTAACTTCATTTAATTGTGAAGTCAATAATTTTGATTATTGTGATAGATATGCGGGAGCAACAAATACAACAACCGGACTATATTCTTGGATTGTAACCGCTTCATGTGACACCATAAAAATTGATGGAATTACTTTTGGTATTGGAGGAATAATTAGTAATGTTCATCCATATAATGGGATAATAAGCTGTTTGGCATCATCCAATGTTAGGTTTAGAAATTTTGGATCTCGTTCATCATTTTTAAATGGAGGGTCGGCAAATTTTCCGGCTTATATATTTGCAGATGGTGGAAACAATATTAATGTAAAAGTTCAAAGGTGTTATTTGCAACCAACCCGAACAGCAGCACACAGCTCGCAAAATTCTTCAAAAAATATGCTTTTTGAAGACTGTTATGGTGATTGGCTTGATACCGTAACAATGGCTGGATTAAATGCCATCGAAAGGGGTGGAAGTGGAAAAATGACTACTACAGGACAAACTTCGGTTTATGGAACACATTTTGGCGGGGCTTTTATGAGTGACACTTGGGGTGCGATGTGGTTGGCATTAAATGAACCAAGTGCAGAAACATTGCAATATACCGATAAAAATTTTACTACAGGGAGCGGCTTTACTTCGGCTGGAGGACTTTCCTTGGCAACGGTAGATGATTATTTTTCGTGTTCGATGCAGGAAGCAAGGTTACAAATAACTGGATTTGTAGGTGCGACTCCATGGGTTATCGGAACTAATCCACAAAATCATGACTATGATTATCAAATTCATACAGGCACAACATGGAGCGATTGGAAACAGCTGACAACTTGTCGATTAAGAGCAGGTGGTGGCACAGCAGGAACAAATACTTTTACAATTGCTACAGTAACAGGATCACGAGAACCACAAATCGGTGATTTTGTGACAGCACAACTCGGAACTCAATTTGCAGAAGGGTGCACTGTCACAAATATTGTCGGAACGACAATTACATTAAGTGACAATATACTTGTCACTTTAGCGACAAATCTTCCTGTGTTTTTTTCTAATAATCTAAATTATGAAACGGTGTCCCCTAATGTTGGTTACATGCTTAAATTTAAAGTGACATGTAAAATTGCTGCCAATACAAACTTGGTTTCATATATTCAATGTAATACAAATAGCACTTATGCAGCCCAAATAGATAACTTATTCCCTTTGGATACGGCAACAATTACATTACAAAATATTGTGACCGGATCGGTATATGAAGTATATAATTTAACGACTTTGACAACTTTATCAACAGGAACAAAAGCGACAGCACAAAATGTTGACCAAATAATATCTGCCTCGGCAAATGATGGTGATGTGTTAAGAATTCGAGTGAGAAAATCAAGCGCATCTAATAAATATGAACCATTTGAAACCAATGCAACTATTTCAAATCAAGCGACTACGGTTTATGTTAGTCAAACATTAGATGCATTAATAGGATAATTTATGGCTATTACAAACGATTTTACAATTAATACTACAAACAAAACGATTAGTCACACTGCAGGGACAACAATATATACTGTTAACGCTTTTTATACCTATTTATTGGATTATTTTGATGAAGAATCAACAATAAAATTTGATATACCAATTGCCGCACAGACACCAACAATTTATACACTAATTAATGGATGGTTTATTGATGAAAACTCTTTTAAATACCTAAAGACAGGGGCAATTAATACGCCAAGTGGTGGAACTGGCTGGGATGGCGTCATCTATATCTTAAACTTTGACTCGACTGGTTATGTTGAAGCCAATAGCGGAGATGTTGGGCTAACAATTCATGATGGTGGATCAACCCACACAGGAATTTTACTGGATTATGACAATACATTACGGAAATGGTGGGTACGAAAAGTGACAGGAACATTTGCAAATTCGGATGCGCTTACAATAACGACAGGAGCTGGTGCGGGAACGTTGTTGGCAAATAGTGGGGCTGTTACGGGAGAAATGCAGTACTCATGCATTTTTACACTAGGCTCAATAGTTACTGGAACAACTTTGGATGTGTATCAAAATGATAGTCAAATTACACCATGGTGGAGTGATGGACATATTGATGTTTTGATAAAAGTAAAAGAGGCGGGAATACTGATAGATTCGGGAAAATTAACAATTTTGGCACGAAAATATGGGACTCTTTACGACCATTATGTGATCGATGCATCAAGTGGAAGAAACCCAGTACCAATCGCCGCATTTACTGATACAAACAATCAAACTGTGGAGGCAACTGTGGCGGGATATAACGATATTACAATTTCTTTTGGTTACATTTCTAGAGACTTGGGTAATGGAAATGGATTTCAACCCTATGATTGTGAAATAAACTGTGCAGGCAGAACTTTAAAACAAACTTATGAATATTTGAAGTATGTTTGTAAAACAGGATCATTGGATACAATAAATGAAGTAAATGGAGAATATTATGTTGGTGTTGGAAGTATTCGGCTGAATTATACGAGTGAAGATAGTGGACCATTTGGGGAAACAAATTTGATTACCAGTAGCTCGGGTGGTCAGGGTTATATTGTTTCACTGATTGATTATGGAACCACTGGCACAATTTTGATTCGAAATATTCATGGAACATTTTTGGATACCGATACGATAACTAGCGGGTCAACCACGGCAATAATTAATGGTATCCCTGAAGATATTTCTACTTCAAAACAAGCTCCATTTGGAACTTATGCAGGAGGTAAATTTTTTGGTGCCAGGGGAATTTTTTTAACAAATATGATTGGCAGTGATGCCAATAATTTTCAATTAACAGATTCAACGAATACGACTCAGATTCCGGCAATTTCGATTCCTATTACGGTGTCTGGAGTAAGTGAGGGTGATAGGGTAAGTGTTTTTAGAACAACGGGTGACAATGGAATAATTGATAAAAATATTTATGTTTCGCACGCAAGTTCAAACACATCAGGGTCAGGAACATTTATAGTAACGACAACAATTGAACCAGACACGCCGTCTGCGGGAATTTTGAGAGTTGTAAAACGGGACATAGTCGGAAATATATTGAGAGAAAAAGAATATTTATACAACTCATTTTCAGTAAGTGTATTTAATTTGGATTCTAATTTGGACGAGGACTATGATTCGTATGATACTGCCTATGTGTCATATATTGATCAAGTGGCGGATAGTACAATTGTTTCGGCTAGTATTACTTATAACGCAAACCGGTATGTGGTTGTAAGGGTGAGAAAACAGGGTATCGTTCCATTTACAATAAATAGTCAAATTACAAGCGGAGGAATGTCGGTAACGGCAGTTAGAACTGTCGATACAATAACCAATTAAACCGATAATAAATTGATGACTATTTTGGTTAAATCTTGAAGTGAGATATTATTTTTGACGATATAATCTATCGCGCCCAATTTCATGGCGGTTTGTTTGTCTTTGGGTTGATCAAGGTTTGAGGCTACAAGAACAGGGATATTTTTATATTTTAAATTATTTTTTAATTCTGATAAAAATTGGAAACCATCTTTTTGAGGTAAAAGTATGTCAAGAATTATTATTTCGGGAATAAATTTTTTTAAGATAAAAAATGCGTTATTGGTGGTGGTAGCTGTTTTTACGACAAAATTTGATTGTTCGAATGTATAGACCATACCCTCAAGTAATAATCGATCGTCTTCGACAATCAGAATTTTTGATTTAGACATTTAAAACTTTTTGAATAAGTGAGGTCAAATCTTGTAAAGATAAATCATTTTTGACAATATAGTCAATGGCTCCAAGTTCTTTGCCTGTTTGGATACTTTTTTCATCACTCAAATTCGACGCAATAATGACGGGAATAGATTTGAAATCGGGGTTGCTTTTGATTGATTTTAATATATCGAAACCGCTGTAGATTGGTAAAATAATGTCCAAAATAATTAAATCAGGTAACCAACTTTTTAAGGTTGATAAAGTTTCTTTCATGTTAGCGGCAGTTTTTACCTCAAAATTTGATTGCAAGAAATGAATACCCAGAGCATTGGTTAATAGTTGGTCATCTTCTATAATAAGAATTTTGGCAGGTACAGTCATAATCCTAGTTTGATCATACAAGAGGCAAAGAGAAATAGAAAGTGGTCTTACGTAAAGAACTTGTAAACCAGATTTGACCACGATGTGCATTTATGACTAATTTTGAAAAATATATTCCAAGACCGCTACCCTCTTGATTGGACATAATCGAATTACTGGTTCTGCCAAATTTTTTAAACAAAAGTTTTTTTTCAGTCTCGGGAATGTGCAAACCTCTATCCGAGATTGAGACGACTAACATATTTTTTTTGATAGTTAAGGCCAAATTAATGGTGGTTTTGGGGAAAGAATATTTAATAGCATTGCCAATTAAATTACTAATTACCTGACTTATTAATTTTTGATCAACCATAATAAACGGTAGATTATTTTTTTTGGTTAATTTTATTCTGAGTTTTTTTCTAGCTATTTCAGTTTTATATTCAACAATATTGGTATTGATAATTGAAGCTAAATCTGTTGAGACTTGGTTAATAACTAAGTTATTATTCTCAATTTTTGAAATATCGAGCAGCATATTTATTAATTGAGTTATTTTAATTGTGGAAATGTTGATATTGTTTAACATTGATTGTTGTTTTGGATTTAAGTTTCCACTTTTAGGTGATGAAAGTAGTTCGACAAACCATTTTATTGAAGTAAGTGGGGTTCTAATTTGGTGCGAGGCGAGAGAAATAAAATCATCTTTTAGTTGGTCTATTTTGGTAAGGGCATCGACCTGTTGAATAATTAATTTATTGCCAATATATAGAGAAAAAATTATTGTGACGATAAAAACAAACAAAGTTAATAACAATCGCTGAAAAAATGAAGTATTTGATGACTGAAAAATCTTGTCTTTTGGATAGCCGACGATAGCATAAAACCCTTCGTTGTTTGCCCCTAATCTGGAATAGGAATAATATCGAAATACTCCGTCAATGCCATTACTTAGTGAGACTTTTTCTTGGGATGACTCGACCTTTTTTATAATTTCGTCGACAGGAAAATGTTTTCCTACCCAGTTTTCAGTATCTGGGTTGCGTGCAATGATGGTGCCATTGTTATCAGTTATGGTGACAATTAACTGGTCATCCTTGACTGAAGAGTTGGAAAATTGACCCAACCAAGATAAGTCTAGCGATGAAAATATTATTCCCGTTCCTAAGGGGTAGCCAAAAGAGATGATTGGTTTGTTGAGCTGACTGACTCTGTATTCTCCAAAAGAAAACGAATGATTATTGATTACTTTTTTAAATATTGATAATTCTGAGATATTTGAACTTATTTGATCAACAGTTAGTGCGGAGCAAGTAATGTCGCCTCGGTTGTTGGCAACTCCAAAATTATAATATCGCTGATACTGAGTTAACAACTTTTTTAAATAGTCATCACAATAGGGATTATTTTTATTACTTATTGTTGGATTTTGAGCCAAAGCAATTAACAAATGCTTAGCGTTATCAACTATGTTGGAGTATTCTGTAGAAATCAGATTGGTGGTGTTTTTTATTTCTTTAATTTTTAAATCAGTTAGCTGTTTTTTTTCGGAAATATTAAGATAAATAACAAACATTATAAAAGGTAGTGTAATCAATACAACAATAAACAGGAAACGTTTATGAATATTGTTGATCATATTAACTGACTATACTGTCGGTGGTTCTAATTGCGGTAACTGTTAGACCGGTAGATTCAACGACACCTTTGACCGTGAATGGAATGATCCCCTTCTTGCGAACCGATGTAACGACGTATCGGTTTGATCCGGGATAAGTGACGGCTACTTGAGTGCTGGTACTGACAGCCTCAATGTCGATGTAAGGAACAAATGCCGTATCATCGGCAGAATAACTAATACTAAGTGTATCGCTAAGGGTAAATGTTGAGCCGGTCCAACTAGTATAAGTGTAGGTATGTTCCTCTAAAATGGCCCCAGCGGCATCACGATGGACAACTCGAATGGTGCCACCAAGAGTGGGAGTATCGGCCGCAATTGTTTCTTGAACAATAAAAGTACTCGATCCAGAAGTATTACTACTGGCATGGCTAGTGTAAACAGATTTGTCGACAATTTCGTTGTCACCGGTTGTCCGGAACATAGACACTCGATCGCCAATAGCCAGACCTGTAACTTTGAGAACAATGCCGGTGGCAGGAGCTTGGGTGGTACCGGTTGAATCAATCAGCTGATAATTATTGGTGTCGGCAGTGGCCACGTTGTCCAGCCAAACGCCTTGGGCACCAAAAAATTGGCCACCGGCAAAGCTACCGAAAGGTGCCTGTTTTTGGGGTGAAATTGAAGTTACTCCCCCGAACACCTGGGCATTAGCACCACTGGTGACCCCACTTAAATTCATGTTATCGATAAATGTTCCATGGACATTTCGCAATACCAGAGTACCAGTCGTGCCACCATCAATTAAAGAAACTAAATAGCCATACGCTCCGCTAGTGCCATTAATCCTTTCACCTTCAACAAAAGGCCCCGAAGCTTCATTGTCATAATCAAAACGAACATCACCAACCGCGGTATAAAATTCGCCATTAACCCCATTGAGAGTGGTCGAGGAACCGGTGCGAGTGACATATTTTAAATATTCATAAATATGTTGGAGGGAGTGATTATTGCATTCGATAATGACATCATAGGGGCGAAGACCATTACCATTGCCAGAATCTTTGGAGGTATGACCAAAAGTAAAAGTTATGCCAGTATAAGCGGATACAGTCCCTTCGGCAGTTTGATTATTACCATCAGTGAAGGCTGCCAAAGGAATTGGATTTCTTCCTGCACTAGCATCGATTACGAAATGATCATATAAAGATCCGTACGTTCGCGCCAATACTGTCAAATTTCCGCCATCATTTTCAGTGCCAGATTCTTTGACTTTTACCAAAATATCAATATGACCCGTTGACCACCATGGAGAAATTTGGGTGTCGTTTTGATAAATATCAATAGTCGTTGCTGAAACCAATGATCCCAGTGTAAATACATTTGACCAAATTGACTCCCCTGTTGCAACACTTGTAGTCGTCCCCGCTCCAGTACCCGAGGTAATTGTTAATACTTCGGCAGTAATTGTCCCTAATACTTTTTTAACCCACCATTTTCGCGTCGTATTGTCATAATCTACCAAAGAACCAGTATGAGTTGATCCGGAGTTGTGAACCAACTTGCCAATATCACCAGCTACTGCTCCAGTATAACCACTTGATTGAAAAGTTAGTAGATAAATTTCACCAGATTGACCTACTGACGTTACTGCTCCCCCAGTCAGATATTTGAACGATTCATCGTCAACAAACCAACCATTAGTCAAGTTGTATTCGGTTGGAGTTGAAGCGACTATCGGAATCTGATCATCTAAATATCCTAGTTCGTCAAAATAGTCCAGAAGCCAAGAATATAATTCTCTAACTGAATACACAGTTGTACCACTGGTGTGTTTAATTGTTTCCAAGGTTGTATTTATAGTCCAATCACTGGCTATTGATCCATAACTATCAATCACCACCGAATCAAAAACCTGAGCAATAAAGACATTGGCTCCAACACTCGTCACTGTCGACCCTGTTTCATAAGGTAAATATTTAGCAGGTGCCGAAGATTTACGGACATTTACGGTGATATTAAAATCGGCCTCATAAACAACACTGACTGGATAATCAATGGTGGTTTCACCCGGTGCAGGTGTGCCAGTCGCTGTACCGGTGGCAATTTGAGTTAGTGTGTCGGTATTAAAAATATAGTAGGTTGAACCGGGAACAATGTTGGTTAAGGTGACAGTCACAATGGCGGCGTCATAAAGTTTGGTCTGATCGACCCGAGTGCCGATTTGAATAGCACTAATATAAGATGTGTATTGAGGTCCAAGAGCAAAAAAGTTTGTGGCTACATTAAGTGCTTTAGTGGCTTTGTTGTCGGGAGTTTTTATGCTTTCACCTGCCACCCAAGAACCAACAATATTATTACTAAAAACCAAGGTCCCGGTTGTGGTTGTATCATAATAAACTTCAGTAATTACGGCTGTGGCAAAAGAGAGTGACCCCATGACAGTCTCGCCTACTTCAAATGGAGAGTAAAATGTATGAACTCCAGAGCCAGTAGCCGACGTAAGTTCGATACCTGCCCCACCATCGGTAAGTGAAAGTTGAAAAGTAGTGGTCGAGACGACGATTAAGTAGTAGGTAGCACCATTGGTTAAACCACCAAATGGATCACCCGTAGTGGTGTATTTGACTTTTAACCCAGTTTTCCAGGTAGTAGCATTGGTAGTAATCACTCCCGGATTGGCAATGGTATACGTAGTCATTGTACCAATCGGTAAAGTTGAGAACTTCATAAAATACTGCGGTGTTATACGAAGCTGAAAGTCAAAACCATTGGTTGCATCGAGAGTACCCTCTGAAGACAGATTGTCGGCGGTTAATAGAGTCCAAGCACCTGTGTTTAGTTTGTATTCAAGCTTGAGTGAATCAAGAAAAATATTGTTGTTTCCATAGTCTAATCCCGATAAACGAGGCATGACATCGCGGAACCCTGTGACGCCTTTGATCTTCCATGGCCAAGTAATGGTAATCGAATCGTTGATAGTTGGCATGTAAAGACGTCCGGTATTACTAAACTTAGGTGAACCAGTGGTTGCATAAGGTTTCACCCCCTGTGAATCCTCCATGGAGACAACGAGACATCCTCGAACATCGGAAAAATAAAGTTCGTTGAACATTGAGCCATAGCTTGCTGTTTTGACCAAAGTTAAATCATCAACACCTGAGCCAAAAGTATAAGCTGTTGAGTTTCCCGCAGAAAATGAATTACCGCCAGCAATGCCTTTGAACTTACAGTCTAAAGTTTGATCATTAAAGTTGTAGTCGTAGTGTTTGGCAAAAATATTTTGCAATCTATTGCCCGTAACCGAGTTCACTGCAGTGGAATGCCAAAGAGTTGAAACAGCAAGATAATTAGCAACTCTACCAAAATTAATATTATGAAAAACATTATTTTGTGCCGGTGAAAGTAAATGCAAAGCGGGAATAGCCGTAGTGTTTTGATAGGTGTAGTCAATATTAGCGTTAACAAAGGCATTATTTGAACTCGAAGCGGTTATATTAAAAACTCCAAGAGTACCTGATGTCGAGCATCCACCAAGTGGTAACAATTCAATATCGGAAAAATTATTGTAATTACTGCCGGTAATTAGGAATGGAGTGGTGTCGTGACCCGCCCAAGTACGAGCCACAAGGCTGGAATCAGATGGCGTAAAACCAGAAGTGGTAGATAGATAAATCTCGTGATAATAGGAACCTGTTGGCGCAGCACCAAAAGTTACGGCAATCCCCTGATGTCCAGTACTACCAACCATATCAGCCGACCTTGTGTACGAATACAAAGTAGTGATCGGAATAGCACAAGGTTTGAGAGTTACTGCAGTAGTAGTTGTGACTATGTTACCCGTATTTACCGTAGTTCCAAGGTTGACCATAGCATCAGTGGCCCACATAGTTTGACCTGAGGTGGTTATGCTAATGATGATGGTGTGAGAGGTGCTCGACGCCTGAACATTTTCAATTTTTATTTTTTGCCATTTGTAATTGGCAGTAAAGGCAATTGATGTTCCAGCCCAAGTAAAATTACCAGCGACACCACTCGGGAGAGCTGCTGTCTGGTTGGCACGAATCCAAATGGAGGCAGAATAATATTGCCCTATAGTTAGTCCATTAATTGTCTGTGTCACGGTTCCAGGACCTGCTGTGCTAAGAAGTGAGGTGGCTGTACCTGGGGTAGCATAGGTCAGTTCTGATGGAGCTTGATAGGTGTTAGCGTTGGTAGCAGTGATACCAGATGCAACCCAAGTGGTAGCCAAGGTGCGAGACTGTAAACAAAGGTTGGTGGCACTAGTATAGTCATGAGGAGTAACTGCAAATTCTGGTGATTCCGTAAACGGCAAAAAACTGAGGGTTACTCCAAGATACACATCGTCAATAGTTCCATTAAATGTAGTTGTTGGTGTAAAAATTAAGGTGCCAGTCGTTGTGGCCGTAAAGGACTGAATATAAGTACCATTAGTGCTACGAGCCGTACCTGCCACACCTCCCAAAGTAGCCGTCACAGTTCCGGCTGACATCCCAGAAACAGTGAAAGTTAAGGTGTAAACACCGCCGATAACTATGTTGAGTAATGTAACTGAAAGAGTGGTGGTGCCTGATGTGTGGGACACAGCGTTACTTCCATAAGCCCAACCAGCTGTTAAAGTCCAACCATCAGCATTTCCAGTAAAAGAACCATTGGAAAGATAGGCAATATCAGCGGTTGCAGCTTGATTCAGGGTCAGACTAGTTGCACTTTCAACACTGGCAACAGTATTTCCGTAAGGGAGCCCTTCTCCTGGTCTGTTTATTTGCCAAACCACTGCCATGCCAGCTTGAATTGGAAGAGTGACAGTAGCATTTGTCTGCGCCGATGTGGTCGCCTGACTAATATTATATTTTTGTCCGGCCGCGTCTATATAAGTAATAGTTGTGCCTGCGGGAATGCCAGGGCCAGTAATGGTGGCTCCAAGATAATAAGGTAGTGCAAATAAATTGTATTTTCGGTTGCGAATAACAGTAGAGCCAGAATCGTAATAAAAATCTTTGGCGGCATATAATTTGTCAAACCCCCAGTTGGTGTTGATATTAGAACACGTCATGGTTGTAGAACCGCTAGCAACAGAACAGTCTACGTGTGCCGTAATGCTGTGGAATTTGCGCATGCGGTAGTAATATTTGGTGTCTAATGTCGGGGGTCGTCCTGTAACGGTAGCACCGCTAGTATAAGTTGCTTCAGTAACCAGTGTTTCCATGACCGTCATCACCGTAGTAGTTAGGGTAGTAATTGTGTAAGTGCCATTATTAGCCACAGTTCCCGTCACTTCGACCACGTCTCCAACAGCAAAGCCATTTGCAGTCCAAATTGCCGATGCTGCTGTAATAGTCTTGTTGACATTAAATGTAAGATTTGGGGCACCGGCAACAACCGGTGTAGTGGGACTATTTGCATAAGTAACTGTGGCTGGTGTGGCAATACGAAAAACTGCTGTGGCAGTATTTCGAGCCGTAAAACCTTCAGATGTTGATCTATGAATTTCATAGGCAGTGGTGGTGGCGGCGGTAGGTTCCCTCTGTGTCCAGTTAAAAGTAACGGATGCAGGGACAGATTCGGTAGGTCGGACAGAAATTATGTCGGGAAAAAGCCAATTGTTTTGAAAAGGAGTGGCACTGTACTCACCCGACTCAAAATACATATCCCGAGTCGCCCAAGAAAAAAATGTTCGAGTTTTTATATAAACAGGAACATTGTCAGAAAGTAGAGTGCCATCAGCTTTCTGGGACAAGCGATGATTTGATTTGAAGGCCACTATAGGCTTAAACATATCAAGTGAGTACTCTATGCCGGCAAAAGTATTGTTGTCACTGGTGGCGACTTGAAGAGGGTTCGCACCATAAAGCTCAAGGTTGGTAAAAGTGGTACGATACACCCGAGCACTAATATTAAAACAGCGGATGGCACGATGTGGCATGAGGACTACAGAGCGAATATTTTCAAATACAGCATCGTCAGTGTATGACAGGTCGATTGGCATCAGAATTGAAGTGCCTGTAAAATAAGCCGAACAATAAACTACTTTGTGCCAGTTTTTTATAGTTGCATTATGGACGTAGGAAATAGAAACATTGCTTGTGGCTGAAGATGCAGTATAGCCAAAAGGTGGCAAGATTCCATAACGAGGGTCTCGAATAATCCATTGACCCGAATAATACCAAACAGTAGGATTGGCGGCGTTGCCAATACCATCCATATCTACTGAGTAACACTCTGAAAGTGCCCATTGATAGGCAAACCCAACATTACGTAAGTAAACAGATGCCGCTTGGGCAAAATTTACATAAGACTCACCAAACAGACAAATTCGTGCATCTATTAGACCACCATTACCCATATTAATGTAAGCCTGAGTTGTATGATTGGCTCCCAAAATTGAAGCATTAGTGATATCACTAATTAAAATATTTGGTTGTCTAATTTTGGCACCACTGGGAACCAAATTACCATTGGTTCCATTACCAAAAACAATTGTAGTTGTCCATTGAGATTGAACAGGGTTGTAAACAGTAAAAGTATATGCAGAACCAGTGGCAGTGCACACAACATTTAATTCGAGGGTAGTGCCATCAACAACTTTATTAACAACCGTGTTTGCTGGAATATTGGTTCCTGTAATATACGCACCTGGCAAAACACCTGTAGTATCTGTACACGTTACAAAATAAGACTGATTGGTAGTGGCACCAGAAGATAAGGATAATATTTCAGTGGGATTAGTTGCTGGAGTCTGAACAAAGTAGTTCCCTTGTTTACCACTCCCCGCCCACTCAAGACCATCTTTACCAAATAAATTCATGTAATTACCGGTAGCACCAGTAATATTGTTCCAAATTTCATAAACGCCAGTACCACTGCCAGTCTCGATCCATAAACTGGGAATATATTCTGAAAATGAAGCGGTTACGGTCTGTCCGGCGATACCAGTTCCAGTTCCTATTTGTATCCAGTTACCATCTATATCAATATTAAAAGCACCAGAAAGTGGGGTAATATCGTTGGCAGTAGCTGCGGAAACACGCCCCATATAAAAGCCAATGGGGGCTGAGGTACTGGAATTTTGAATTGAAAGCTGACCGTAAGTGGCAGTAAAAGTTTTCCAAAATTTTGTTTGGTTTGTATTAACAGTAATTGTGGCATTATTTTGAATCGAGAGGGTGTCTCCTGAATTCCAAGTTACTGGGGCATAGCAGTGATATTTCCAGTTGGCAGCCGATGATATTGTTTTGGTAAACCAGTTAGTACCATCAAAGGAAACTGCGGTAAATGCCTGTCCATAGGGAGTAACAGTAAACACTTTAACTCCTTGGGCAGAAATTTCTCCATAACTAATACAGTTCCAGTTGGCAGAATAGCGAACTTTAATATCATCGATAGCTCCGTCAAAATCAGTAGTAGGAGTAAGTATCAAGCTGTTGGTGTTTGATGATGTGATGACTTCGACATAGGTGCCATTAGTTGACCTGGCAGTACCATTGACGTTGCCAATTCTGGCAGTAATTGAACCACTGCTACATCCTGAAATAGTATAGGTAACTTCGTATTGAGTAGCAGCAACGATTGTTAAGGCGGGGTTGGGGGTGATGGTAGCCGTGCCTGATGTATGGACAACATTGTTGGTACCATAGGTCCAACCAGCACCAAGAGTCCACCCATCAGCATTTCCTGTAAAACTACCATTTACAACCACGTCTGGAGCCAGGGAAACCTGCGTCCAAGTGGCACCATTATTGGTGGAAATAGCTCCAATGGCCGTACCATAGGCAACAGCAACAAAAACACCGTTAGCAGTATTGCCTGGATTACCCCAAGTGACACTGGACCAATTTTGAGAACTGGGTAAAGTGGCAGTATTCCAAGTGGTGCCATCGGCGGAATAAGCAGCATCAGTTCCACCATAAGCAACGGCGACAAAGGTGCCGTTGCCATAAGTAACTGATTGCCAATTGCCTGTTGCCGGCAGAGTAGCACTGTTCCAACTTGTGCCGGCATCAGTTGAATAAGCGGCGGCAGTAGAAGATGTAGTTGAAACAGCAACATAGGTCCCCTCACCATAAGCCAAACAAAACCAAGCGGCGGAGCTAGGAAGGGCACCTCCACTAGTCCAACTAATTCCGTCCACAGAATAGGCAGTATCAGTTGATCCATTGGCGATAGCGACAAAGCGAGTACCATAAACTACCG
The DNA here is from genome assembly GCA_018062705.1 of Candidatus Shapirobacteria bacterium. GTDB lineage: Bacteria > Patescibacteriota > Microgenomatia > UBA12405 > UBA12405 > JAGORQ01. The sequence goes on along the minus strand of JAGORQ010000001.1, from coordinate 82,019 downwards.
ACTGCCAAACAGCACTAACTGGCAAGGAACGTGCAGTCCAGGTAACACCAGTTGGACTTGTAGCGGCAACAGTGGTCGAGCCAGAGACAGCGACGATTTGTTTGTTGCCATAACAAACAGAATTCCAATTTGATGATGAAGGTAAAGTCCGAGCAGTCCACGCTCCTGTCGTGTCGGCAGTTGATGATCCAGATGTCACTCCATAACCAATGGCAACGAAAGTTGGAGAAAATGCATCATCAATATTGATGCTGTTGTACATTGTAATCGTGGCCATGTGATACCAAAATTATAGCAAGCCAAACTCAACTTATCAGACACCAGTCTTCAAAATTTTCGATTTGCCATTGACCTCAGCCATTCCGGGAACGGACCAGGCACTCCATAACTCATTTCTCTAATTGCCGGTAGTATCGACACAAAAGACTGATAGTTTACTATTGGTATTACCACTGGATTAACTTCATCATAATAACTAAAAGTTTCCACCATATGATAATAACGGTCTTTCATTGATTCTAAGTTCTTAAGCTCAATTAGCATCTTAGTTGGATCAACCACTTTAGCTACTTTCAAAATATCCTCCAATGAAAAATACCACTGGTTATTCATAAAAGTGCATCTAATATTATTACTATAAAAGCTCACTAAGTCTGGTTTAATCTTCACTACCGGTTCAACTTTTTTTACCTCCAAAACCACCTCCTCAACTTTCACTACATCAACAGGTTTCACCACCGCCTTTTTCTTCACTTCCTTCTTTATTATTTTTTTCATAGCTAGCTACTTATAACACACTCTTTGAATTTTCATCTACCACCACTTGTACTCTTGGTGATGGGATCAATAATCTTACAAAGTAATAAACCAATGGCAACCCAAATCCTGCTCCAGCCACAGCAATCGCCATTATCCACTGAAAATTAACTGTTCTCATCCCTGTCGCCAATTGTTGCACCACAAACAATTCCATCAACCCTGTCAACAAAAAGGTTGCAATCAACTTTATCCCATACAATCTCTCAAATAACGACCAGAGCAGTCCATATCCCACAATAATTCCCAAACTGCGAAAAAATATCCCCACTGTTGTCAACGGGTATTTTTGCATTATTGTCGGGTCAAAGTATTCTAGTTGATTTTTTATTGGCAAATTTATTGGTCCTGACACCGAATCAATCACCAAGGCCAACACCAGTAATCCTATTGCAACAAACAACCAATATTCCTTTTTCATATTCTTTGTTAAAAATTATTGATTTGTTTTTTGTAAATTTATAGTCGGCAATTCGTTACCTAATATTTTAACATCATGAATATTATGTGAAATCACATACTGTGAGGTTGTGTTGGGCACCTTATCCCACACCCTATCTATTGTTAATGTGTTTTTACTATTACTTTTAATTAAGCGCACCTGAGCCTCCCCCTCTCCTCGAGAAATCCAAACATAAAATCCCACATAGATATTTGTTTGCCAATCTTTTTTTGTATCCTCCATGTACATCTCTCCGGCGTGGGTCACTACCCCCAAATCATCCTTTGGTGTGTTTGGCATACCACCCAGAACTGTCACCACTTCCGGGTTCAGCTTCATAAACTCTTCCATCGGATACCATTCCACATGTTTATCCCCCGGTCGGTTTTTTGAGGCATATACCACCGTCACAAAACCTGGATATTGCGGGTCAATTCGTGTTTCCACACACTCTCGTTGGCTACCATTTATGTCAGTTATTATCATTCCGCATTATATCTAAAAAACTGCATCAAAATAATCATAGGTTTGACTCGCCCTATTTGTCCAGCCAGTCGAAAATCCACTTGCGCCTCGCACATAGCGATAGCTACCATCTGCTTCTTCCTTCATTATGTACCAGGCACCACCGTTGTTTACATAACCGTAATATGCCGGTGCAGTTGAGTCGTCCACCTGGCTAATTTTATATCCATCTGTCGGTTGTTTTATTGCCGGGTCAATTTTCACTCCACCACTATCTTTTAGGGCCACTGTCCCTGGACCTGGCACACTTCCAAAAAACGCCGCCCCAGCTTTTTTGGGGTTAATTAGTGACAATGCCACAATTCCTAGGCTAGTTCCACCCACTATTTTTAAAAACCGCCGTCTGTCTTCATCAGTCACATTGCTTCTTATCACTTCTCCTTCTTCTCCTTTTCTAGTTTCTAAATTTTTAAATTCTAAATTCTTAAATTTTTTCAAATTAATTTTTTTCCACCCCTCTCCTATCCATTCAGCCATTTCCAGCCAAAAAAATAATGCCACCGGTCCAAAGATTAATCCCAATGTCAATTGATAAGGGGATTGGGCTCTGCCAGCATTCATTGCCAATAGCACTATCCCCACCATTGCCCCTACAAAACTTATAATATTTGGCAGTATTTTTACTTTTAATCTCTTCAACCCAAAATAACTCAACATCAAACCAACGATAGTTAGTGTCCCCGTGTTTCGGTTGGCACTACCCAGCGCTAATCCAGACACCAATATCAACATCAGCAAAAAGAAACTGTACCAGTAGAGTATTTTGCCTAGTATTGTCATTCAGTTATCTCCTCCATAAACTGGTTTTGCACCCAGCCGTATTTACCATCCAAATATTCCACCAAATACCACCCCGGTTCTTGCTTGGTATAGTAAATTAATTTTCCAAAATTAATACTACCCACTACTTTAGCCGATGCTAGTGGTTTTTCAAACACCTCTATCGTTGTCCATTTTTCGTCGCGAATTTTGATAAATCCAGTGCCCAGGACAGTTGTTGGGTCCCCACCAATATTGGCTCCCAGTACCTGACTTTTACTCTGTTGTTTTTTTAGTTCATTCACCTCTTTTTTTAGATTATCAATTTGAATTGCCAAGTCTTGATTATCAGTCCCAGCTTCAATTACTTTTGTTTCAACTTTGTTGCTTTGTTTCTCAATTAATTTTTTTTCCACCAGTCTCACGTTCCACCATACCCCCAGCACTAGCACTATCAACACTCCCTGAATCCATTTCATAATTTCATTATACAGTTTCCCGTTTCTTCTTGAATTAAAAAATAAACCAAGTCGTCATTGCGATCCTGAGCGAAGTCGAAGGAGAAGCAATCTCGTTGGAATCTCCCCAGCCCAATAAAAAGTAATTGTTATAAAATATGCCAAACATGTCCACCGACAAAAACATTCGTCTCTACTATCTTTCCTCATTTTTTGAAGGCATGAAGTTTTTACTGCCTATTTGGTTAATCTGGTATACCCGGTTTATCCCCATGTCTACCGTCGGATTAATTGAAAGTATCGGTATTATTTTAACTATGTTTTTGGAAGTGCCCACCGGTGCTTTTGCTGATGTTTTTGGCCGCAAAACTTCAATTATTATTGGCAAAATTGGCATTGCCCTGGCCGCCTTTACCGTTGCTTTTGCCACTAACAGTACCCACTTAATAATTGGCTCACTTCTCTGGGGGGTGGCTGGGGCTTTTGTCTCGGGTTCCAATACCGCGCTAATTTATGATCACTTGTTGTCAGTCGGCCACGAAAAAAGTTTTTCCAAAATTAATTCTCTTGCCTCAACTATTTCTCGTATCGGAATTATCATTGGTTCTTTTGCTGGTGGTTATCTTTTTAACCTCTGGGGTCCACTACCCTATTTGTTGTACGGAGTTACCAGTCTTGTTGAAATTATCATCTGGTTTTTTGTCAACGAACCGACAATTGATAGTCAGCAGTTTTCCTGGACTGGTTATCGGCAAATGATTGTCGATGGTTTCAAGGCAATCAGTCATTCATCACGGATCAAATTAATTGCTCTAATGTCGGTTACGGCAATTTCTTTTGGAGTAATTTTTCGTGAATATCTCAATTATTCCTATGCCATTGATTTAGGACTCGATGCCAAAAATCAAAGTTTGTTATTTGGAGTTAGTGCGATTCTCAAAACAATTGCGGTTATGGTGATTGGTCATCTAATTATTCGTTTTTCCCAAAACAAAGTCATCTACACCTATTTATTACTGGTAGTTTTGGTTTTACTTCCATCAAAAATAGCCGGTTTTATTGGTGGAGTGAGTATTATTTTATTAATTGAAATGATCACTGCTACTGCCCCAATAATTTCTGACACTTATTTAAATCAAGAGTTAAGTTCCCGAGAGCGTGCCACCTCAATTTCCTTTGTCAACATGTTTTCTTCATTTTTTAGTGCTGTCGGTGTCTGGCTTGGCATGTATTTTATCGGTCTATTTCAAAGTCCAATTATCTATACCATCATCGGACTAATTTTACTCTTCATCACCGCCTCATTTTTATTTTTCCAAAAAAAGCAATCGATTGTTATACAATAGGACAATATGAAAATATCAATTTCCGAACTAAAAACACTTGTCGATAAAGCTTTGGTTAAATATGGTTATCAACCAGAAGAAGTCAACATAATTTCCGAAGTTTTAATGTATGCCCAACTTAGGGGTAATAATCAAGGAGTTGTTAAATTAATTGGTAAAGGAATTCCCAAAGACCCAACTGCGTCAGAAATCAAAACCATCAAAGAAACAAAACTCTCCTCCCTACTCGATGGTGCCCACAATCAGGGTATGGTGGTTATGAAAAAAGCCGTCGAAACGGCAATTTTAAAAGCCAAAGAGCATGGTTTTGGAATTGTTGGTATCAATAATACTTCAACTTCAACTGGCGCCATCGGTTATTTTGCCCGCCAAATTGCTAAAGAAAATTTAATTGGTTTTGTATTTGCCGGTTCGCCACCTAGTGTAAATTATCACGGTTCTTATCAGGCAATATTTGGTACCAATCCATTTGCTATTGGCGTCCCAACAGATAGTGAGCCGGTGGTTTTAGATATGGCTACATCAGCCATGCCTTATTTTGGATTAATTGAAGCCAAAACTGCCGGTCGTCAAATTCCCGAAGGTATTGCCTACGATGAACAAGGCAATTTAACCACTAATCCAGCCTTAGCTATGGAAGGGGCAATCCGACCATTTGATGGATCCTACAAAGGCGCTTCACTTTCACTTATTGTCGAAATGTTTACTGGTCCATTAATTGCCGCTTCTTATGTTGGTATCAGTCCGGAAAAAGGTTGGGGGAACTTGATTTATGCCATTGATCCTACAATGTTAGTAGACATAAATGATTTTAAAAAACAAACTTCCGAGTTAGCTACCAAAGTAAAATCAACCAAAAAAATGCCCGGAGTTGATGAAATATTTATGCCTGGCGAAAAAGGCGACAAGACCACCAAGTCAAGGCTAGATGCAGGTGAAATAGAAGTTGAAGATAATTTATTAAACGAGTTAAAAAAAGTAGTTGAAAGCTAATGCTCCGTCCCAATTAACACACAGATTTTAATTAAACTCCTGATATCGACATGGCATCAATCACCATCAATAAAATAGCTAGAAAACAAAGACGGGTACTATTGTATGTCTTCCCGTTTCTTCTTGAATTCAATTTTATTTAGCACACTCAATTTCCACCATTTGTGCAACATTCTTGACCATTCGCCAATCGAAGTAGTGTCTTTTAGTTCTTTTCTTCTAATCCTTTTATGTTTTCCTTTCATAATTAATATTACACTTTGTTAATCAATATTCATATACATACGTTATTGCGATCCTGAGCAAAGTCGAAAGGGTGGCAATCTAGTTGAAATTGGAACAGTCCAAATAAAAAGTAAATGTTATAAAATAACCCCATATGAATACAATCACCATTCTCATTGAAGGCTATGCCCACCCTGGCAAAGACGGTATCTATATTGCCAGCCCCACTACCACTTTAATCGATACGGTTACCAAAAAATTTATTGTTGATCCCGGCACCAATTCAAAATTATTACTCGAGGCTTTATCAAAAAATAATCTCAAAATTTCCGACATTACCGGAGTTTATTTGAGTCATTACCACCCCGATCATTTTTTAAACATCCGACTTTTTCCTGGTGTAGACATTTATGATGGAGGCATCATGTGGCGAGAAGATGAGGAGCATTTTTACAAGGATTATTTGCCAGGCACCGACATAAAAATATTATCCACCCCCGGTCATTCACCCGAAGATGCCACGCTATTAGTTACCACCAAAGATGGCACAGTAGCTATTGCCCCAGATGTTTTTTGGTGGGAAGATGGTGAACAAAAGTCTGACACCGTTGAAGACTTAATGAATTTAGTCGACCCTTTTGCCACCGACATTGAAGCACTTAAAAAATCAAGACAGACCGTGCTTGAGGTCGCCGATTTTATAATTCCTGGACACGGTAAAATGTTTAAAAATCCTCAAAAATAATATGAAAACCATCATCATCGGCGCGTCACTCTCGGGTAAAACCACTCTCGCCACACATCTCCGGTCCAAAAATATCCAATATCGGGAAATTGACGAAGAACTAACAACTTCCGATGTTCACGAAAAATATGCCGATCAAATCCCCAAAATCCTCAAAGATGCTTTTGCTCAAAAAGATATTTTGTTAATTGCCAACACTGATTACTTAACTCTCGATGATCTTCGCGAAGCCAAAAAACTTGGTTTCAAAATTTATCAACTCGAAATAACTGTCACCGAAGCCACTCGTCGTAATCAAATTAATTTAAAGTCCGGCAAAGAAGATCTATCACTTTATCTTGATGGTAATTTTGATTATCAATCCGAGCTTAAACGTGCCGGACTTATCGACAAAAGCCTCGACGCCACCTTACCAGTCGAAAAACTAGTTAAAGAAATAATTTAATTTTGTAGAGACGCACTATGTGCGTCTCTTTCAGCATAAAACTAAACCTAGGTATTTATCTTCAATTTAAACTCTTCTGTTTGTTTTGTTTTGTTTTAGCGAAGACTCTAGAATATTTTTGTAGAGACGTCATATATGACGTCTCTTGGTACAAGTTTTTTCATAAATGTTACAATCAGGCAATGTTCCCCGCCTACCTCTCTACCCTAATTTTTTTAATCCTCTTAGTCATCTCCTGGCGAAGTATTCGTCGGGGCAAGCAAATTGCCGAGTTCACCTACAGTTGGGCATTTTTAATTGGCGCCTTTGTCTGGGAAGATATATTTATCTTCTCGCTTTACGGTCTAATTGCCTCAATTATTACCGTAGTCACCGAGCAACTAAAGTTTGGTTTATTTTTCTTCCTAATTTTTTGGGTCATTCGTAGTGCCGGCGAAACACTTTACTTTTTCCTCCAGCAATTTTTGGAACCAAAGCATTTCCCACATTATATTGATGATCGGTTTCAAATTCTTCGCTATATTTTTGGCAACATCTCTTATCAACAATGCCTGATTATTATGCAAGTCTTTTTTCAAATCATCATGATGTTTTCCACCGCTAGTCTAATTCTACTATTGTTCAATTGGCATTCTCTATAAAAACAATATCAAGTGAAGCCACTTATCCCACCCCATCCAGCCAATCCACAATAATATTCCTGGAAAAATAATCAAGTTTTCAAACCATTTACCAGTTTTTATCCGCCAGGGTTTAATTGGCGGGAAGCCTACTTTCCAGGGCAGTGGCCAGAGTAGGGGAACACCCTCTTCAGTTAATCCATCAATCAAAATGTGCGACAAATATCCCACCATAAATCCCAACACAATCCACTCCGGATTTACAAAATTAGGGTTAAATATATTAAAAAATATCCACATGTTTATTTTATAAATTATCCAGATTCCCAAGAATGAGTGTGACACTGCTCTGTGCCCCAAAAAAATTCGTCTCAAAAATTTTCCAATAATATTGCCCACCGGCAACATACTCCAAAGCTTGTTTGACCCCTGATCCATATCTGGGGCAATCGATCCAACTGCATTAGCAATTAGCGCCAAAATTATTGTGGCCACCCCAATCGATTCTGCCGGCTGATATATGGCTATCGCCAACATCAATCCCAATCCAAATGCATTATGAGTTTTGTAGGTCATTAATAATGAAAATTCTCAAAAGGTTTTGTGTCTTTTTTCAATACAAAAATTTTCCCAGTTTCTTTTGAATTAAAATATAGATCTGTTACAAATTTAGCAATTTCTCTTGGGTCAAGAGAATCTTCAATATATTGTGGGAAAAACTTTTTATAACTTTCGGTTGCTGTGTCCGATGGTGAAATTCCACACACCCGAATATTTTTCTCTCGTAATTCGTCAGCTAATCCTACAGTAAAATCTTCAATCGCTCTTTTTGAAACAAAATAAGGAAGCCAGCCTTTTCCCCCATTTTCAAAAGTACCAGACAAATTAGTTATCAAAGAATTAGTTGCCATATTGGGAATTAATTTCTTTACCAAAAGCATCGGCGACAAAATCCCCACATTCATCGTTTCAGTTATTGTTTTATCTTCAAACTTCTCAAAATCTACGCCAGCAAAAACACTATCGGAGTTGTGCCAGACACCGGCAATATTGGCAATTAAGTCTATTTTTTTATTTTTTTCTAATATTTTATTAACTAACGTATCTATATTTTTTGTGTTCGACAAATCTGCTTCAATATACGGCAATCCGATTTCTTTTAATTTTTGAGTATCTCGTCCAATTAACGCCACTTCAAAATCATTTTTAATTAACTCGTTGGCTACTAACCGCCCAATTGTTGATGATCCGCCTGTCAAAACTGCATATTTCATGCCAAAGTATAACTTACAAAACTAGCTCTTGTGTTAAAATAGACGTCATGTCCTTGATTACTCAACTAGGTTTAGACAACCTTACCACTCAAATTCAGGAGCTCAAGTCCGAGCTCACCCGCACCTACGACGAGCGTCAAGCCGCCGCCGCCGAGGGCGACCTCAAAGAAAATTCCGCCTACATCTTTCTAGGCGAACGAGCCCAGGTGCTTCAATCTCAAATTGATCAACTCGAAACCGATTTAAAAGAATCAACTGTGGCTACCGCTCCAACTCAAACCAATACTGTCGAGTTTGGTCACCAGGTCACTATTTTTTTTGAAACCGATAAACGTCAAATCACCCTCACCTTGGTTGGCAAAAACGATGCTCGACTCCGTCCAGACTGGGTATCCGCTGACAGTCCACTCGGCATTGCCCTTCTCGGTCAACCGATTGGCACCAAAGTCATGGTCAACGATCAGCCAGTCAGCATCCAAAAAATATCTTTAGGTCAAATTTAATCTAGCCTGATTATCCAAAATTTTTCTTGTTCGGTAAACTTAATTTGTGGTAGAGCCAAAAAGTCAACTTTTACTCCCGGTAACATTTTAATTTGATCCATATCTTTGCTATTGATTACAAATATTTTGTTTTCTAGGCTGGATCTGTTCTTCACCATTTCCCTCCATTCAAAATTACCAAAATAATATTTATTTTCCAAACTTTTGCCTTCAAATCCAAACTCGCTAGTTTTTACCAGCGCCTTTGCTGGCACACAGCTACCACTACTCGGTAAATAATTATTATAAAACCAAAAAAATGGTAGTACTGGCTCATAACTATTACTAAAATATATTTTGTCATCAGGTTGTGCCAATTTAATCGATTCATTTACCGCTTCTTTAATACCGTAATGCCATTCCTTTGGCGCAATTTGAGGAAAGTGATAACTATAATAATGATAAAAATCAGCAAACGACAAACCGTAGGTTACCAGTGTAATTGCCAGTAGCCATTTTTTGTTCCAAATAGTTTTAATTCCCACCACCACCAAGTACATAAGAGGTATTAACATCAGTAGCAACCGAGTACCGTTTGGAAAATCACTATCCCGAGTCAACGCATTGGGAATTGGTGCCAACAGTAACCATCCCAACATGAATGTCCCCAGATTATTTTTGTATTTTTTTGAAAATATGACCGCTCCAATTCCCAAAATAACTAAAATAAAATCTGGATAAAGCAAGTAACCTTTGCTTCCAAATCCATGTCGCAAATTTCCGTCGCCAGTCAAAAATAAATAATCAGTCGAAAATGCTTTTAGATAATTTCGTCCAAATTTAGACACCAACAAACTTAGTTTATTGTGAGCAATTTTAGTTTCAGCGCTGGGCACTATTCCAACCGTATCTTTCTTTTGCATCAACAACCCATCCTGGTAACGTACCCCGTCAACCACTTTTGAATTGGTAGGGTCAGAAAAAATATTAATATAATTAAACCGGTATCCAGCCCGCCCATTTAAAGTGTCTTTGATCATCGGCGCACTTACCAACATCAACCAAGCCAGCCCCAATATTAAATGTTTTTTGTCAATTTTTGTGGTCTGTTTTCTCCAGACGATAATTTGCAATATCCCCAATATTACCGCCATCATTTTGGCAGTAGCATAAAAATAAAAACTTCCCGCCAGTAAAGTTGCTCCAGTCAACAACCAGCCAATTCGCTTGTTATCCAAATATTTTAGCCAGCAAATTAGTGCCCACAACAAACACATTATCATCCCCACCACTTCCCACCCACCTCGACTAAAATGCCACCACCACGGGTTAATTGCTAGCAAGACCATTCCGGTCACTGCCAGCCAATAGTTATTAAACACCAACATTATTAATCCAAAAAAGCCACCAATAGTAACTATCCCCATAATTGCTGACGGCAATCTCACTGCCAGTTCGCTCCCTACTCCTAATCTTTCTAGTCCAGCAATACTATATATATAAAGCGGTGTTCTAAAGTCGGCAAAAGATTGAAAATGCACTGGCCATTTATTTCCAAAATAATCCGTACCGCAGTTATTTAAAACAAATGCCTGGTAACCCTCATCCACCTCATCAGAAAACAGCGATGGAGGATTGTTCAGTATTCCACTAAATCTAAATACTGCTAATCCAGTCAGTATGCCAACCATCAACCATTTTTTCCAGTTCCACATATTGACAATTCTACCTTGTTTCAGCTACGGTTTCACCACTCTAGGTCATTGACTCTCTGTACCAAGATTATATTATTAATTTAATGAAAAAAATAACGATTCTCTGTACTGGTCTCGTTATTGGTTTAGTTGTGGCTCTAGTCACTAAAGAAGTTTTGGCCGCCGGTTCGCTAAATGCTTGTATCACCCCGCTTGGTTTAATCAGAATTATTGCTGGTAAGCAAACTTGTTTTCCTCGTGAAACTGCAGTCACCCTAAGTACTGGTGGTAGTTCAACTGGTGTCGGTACCACCACCTACATCACCAACAATATTTATAGTACCTCTGGTTCATATCTCACCGATCTGACCAATGCCGATTTGTCACAAGAACGAATTATTTATCATGATTTTACCGGCCACAAACTAACTGGTGCCAATCTCAACTATGCTCGTCTCAACGGTACTGATTTCACCGGTGACGACATTACCGGTGCCAGGCTGACAGATGTCCAAGCAGTTGGTGCCAATTTTACCAACGCCAATCTAACTGGTGCTATTTTTAGTATCGACGGTCAAACTTATAATTCAAATTTTGACAAGGCAATTTTTACCAATACCACTATCACCAATGTTTATTGGGGAGCTACCACCACTTGTCCCGATGGTACCAATAGTGGTACCAATGGCAATACCTGCTACGGTCATCTGACTTTCTGAGATGCTTTTGATGTCTATTTTTAAAAATTAAAACTAGAGGTAGTATTATTTATAAACAAGAATACTGATTTTGTTACAAAAAAGGATTTGCAAGAATTTAGTGATAAGTTAGAGAAAAAAATTGATGAAAAATTCGACGTTAAGTTTGGTGAATACTTTAAACTTATAATCAAAGAAATGCATCGAGTTTTTAAGGAGGAATTTGCCGAGCATGATACTAAACATCAAAAACAGTTTGATAAACACGACTATGGCGAGAAAAGAGTCTTCTGCTCCGTCACCGCCTGATTGGGTTATAATCAGTCATGTTTGATCTAAGTTTTTTACAAAAGCTAACCTCCATCTCTCCTCGCTACGGTATAGATGAATCCAAGGGGGCGCAAGTAATTATTGACGAATTAAAAAGTTCAAACATCAACTTTGTTGAAGAACCTTTTGAGTCTTCCGTTCCTCGAATCACCAAAGCCGAGTTGTTGGTAGATGGTGAAGCCGTTCCTTGTCTGGGTTGTAGTTTTAGTAGTGGCCAAATAGTTTCCAAAGAATTTATTCATTCTAGTCCTCATGCAGACAATATCAGTGTAGTGTCTTTTTACGACCAACCATCGCTCGCAATATCCCGGATCGATCAAGAAATAATAAACAATGCCAAGGTTATCAATGGCAATATCACTGTCGTCAAAGAAGATTTTTTCACCAAAAATATTTTAGTTGGCAACATCATCAATCCACAAAACATAATATTTGCCCATCACGATTCCATTATTGGTCCTGGCGCCATGGACAATGGCTGTGCTGTCGCCATGCTGGTTGACATTATTAAATCAGATCCAAATTCTCTAACAAAAAATCTATTTATTTTTGCCGGTAATGAGGAAATTTCCTACGACGAGTATCCCGAAGATATTGTTGATTATGATGGTCACGGTTTTCGTGTTTTTGAATCAAAGCATCAAGATATTCTCGAGTCGGCCAAGCAAATTTTTGTAGTTGATGGTATTGGGTTAAGCAGTCCAAATTTAACTAAAACTGATTTAAAACTTGTACTTCAATTCCGAAATCTTGAAAAATATTCATCCAAAACTTACTGGCTCCAAAACGATCAAAGTTTAGTCATGAAAAATTATCATTCGACCAACGACGTTATTGAAAATATTGATGTAAAATTCATCAACGAAGCCAAAAATTTGTTAGTTAGTAAATTGTGAAAATTCTTCTCCTCTCCTTCCTTCTCCTTTTTCTCCCTCGCAGTCAGGCTAAATTAGTTAAGAGTTTATTTCCGTCCGTCACGCCGACAAAAATAGTTGCCACTGTTACACCGTCAATCACCGCCTCAATTTCAGGTGCACCAGTAAAAGTCGACCGGGTCGTTGATGGTGACACCATCAAAGTTATTATCGATAATAAAATCGAAACGGTCCGCCTAATTGGTGTCGACACTCCCGAAGTGGTCGACCCGCGCAAACCGGTCCAGTGTTTTGGAAAGGAAGCCTCAGAGTTCACCAAAAAACTTTTGGAAAATCAAAGTGTAATATTGGTATCCGACCCAACCCAAGGCAATCTCGACAAATACGGCCGACTACTACGCTACGTTTATCTGCCCGACGGCACCCTAGTTAATCAAAAAATCATTGCGAATGGTTATGGTCATGAATACACCTATCGCATTCCCTACAAATTCCAAACACAGTTCAAAGATTCCCAAAAACAGGCTGAATCGAACAATCTCGGCCTCTGGTCACCCACTGCCTGCCAAAAATAGTACAATTTATTTGTTCTCCGCTTTGCCGAAAAATATCGCACTGAATCCAATCGATTGAATGGTTGGGACTACTCCACACCTGGCTTTTACTTCATCACCATCTGCACCTACAACCATAACAATTTCTTTGGCAAAATTATCAACGGAAAAATGGAATTATCGGATAGGGGTCAAATTGCTGTTGATGAATTAATCAAAACCATCTCTATTCGAAAATCTTTAATTATCAACCCCTGGGTGGTCATGCCCAACCATGTTCACCTGCTAATCACCATTCGGGATATCCCTGTAGAGACGCATTGCCATGCGTCTCTACACGAAAGTTCCCCAACGCCAATATTTATCCATAGCCATCGGAACCACCCAGATTTTTATCAAGATATAAATTCCAAATCAATCCAAACAATTTCCCAAACCATCAAATCCTTCAAAGGTGCCGTCAAACGCATCTGCAAAAAACATAATATTTATTTCGCCTGGCAACCTCGTTTTTATGACGAAATTATTCACGACGAAAAACGGTTAACTCAAATCAAATACTACATCAGAAACAACCCCAAAAACTGGCAAAAGGACAGATTATTTTCCAAATTGTAGAGACGCATTGCAATGCGTCTCTTTGGGTACATTTTAAAATCCATCAAAAAACCCGTCTTGCGACGGGTTTTTTTAGGTTCTCCCTTTCTTCAAAGGGAGATGTCAGCAACGCTGACAGAGGGATTTTAGTATCTTGAACCACCACCGTAACCACCTTGTGAACCACCACCGAAACCTTGTCGGCTAGGACCACGAGAGTAATTATCACGTCGTGGGGGTCTCTCTTCCATTGGACGAGCCTCGTTCACCTTAACGGTGCGACCATCCAATTCTTTCTCATTCCACATATCAATAGCTGCTTGTGCGGACTCTTCCGAATCCATTTCCACAAATCCAAAGCCTTTTGATTGACCGGAGAATTTATCTTTAATAACTACTGCTGAAACGACGGTTCCAGCTTGAGCGAATGCCGCTCTCAAAGTGTCATCAGTTGTCGAAAATGACAAGCCGCCGACATACAATTTTTTTACCATTTTAGTAAAAATTAATAATCTGTAGCGACCTCTTTTCAACTAACTTTGCTTGACAGAAACTTCTCTACAGCAGGTATTATACCTCTTTTTTAGTTTGTGCAACTAAGATAGTATTACTTATCCTCATATGTTTCGTACTTATTGTATATTTTCAAAGTTTTTGAAATCTAATATCTCTTGACTTCGGCTTTTCTTCGGTATAGTATAAATTTACCTTATAGTCCCTCTTTCATCAAAGTCGAAGATGTCTCAGCAGAGATGAGGGATGCGGCGCAGCCGAGGGAGATTTAAAAAATTAGATTCCCGCCTCCGCGGGAATGACCTATGTTTTTTTGTTTTATTCATACATCTTAAATCTTACTTCTTAAATCATGCAGTTAAAAATTCCCATCTCTGTCATCTCTAGTTTCGACTCCGCCACCAATCGGGTTGGTCCGCGTAAATTTTTTTGGCGTGGAGTAGATTACACCGTTTCTCAAATCGGTCTCCACCATACTATCCGTCGCGGGCAGACTCTGTTCCACATTTTCTCTGTCACTGCCAATCAGACTTTTTTTCGGTTAAGTCTCAACACTGACAATTTATTTTGGGAACTCCAAGAAGTCTCCAATGATTAATCTCGATTTTAATCAATGTCAATCGACTTTTATGCACGTCGATTTAAATTCCTGTTTTGCTCGGATCGAGCAACAGGCTAATCCACTCCTCCGTGGTCGGCCGATCGCTGTGGCCGCCTACGACAGTCCTCGCGGTTGCATTCTTGCTCCTTCAGTCGAGGCCAAAGCCCTCGGCATCAAAACCGGTTTTCGCATCTTTGAGGCCAAAAAGCTTTGTCCCAACTTAATTGTTCTCACTTCCGATCCCGACAAATATCGTTTTGTCCACCATAAACTCCACAAATTATTAAGCTACTATACTGCCGACTATACCGCCAAATCTATTGATGAATTTTCTCTTAATTTTCAAAATTTTCCCGGCCTCAAAATTGGCCTGCACCTTATAGGTCGAGAAATAAAGTCAAAAATAAAAAGTGAAATCGGGGATTGGCTAACTGTCTCGGTTGGTATTGGTCCAAACCGTTTTTTGGCCAAAACTGCTAGTAATCTTCACAAGCCCGATGGTCTAGATGAAATAAATTCCAAAAACTATTTAGAAATTTATCAAAAACTTGAACTCACCGATCTGACTGGTATTGCCCGAGCTAACGCCACCCACCTTCACCACTCAGGTATTTTTTCAGTTATGGATTTTTATAATGCCCCAATCCACATTCTCCATCATGCCTTTAACTCCATTAACGGCTATTATTGGTATCTTCGTCTTCGAGGCCTAGAAATTGATAATGTTGATTTTGCCCGCAAAAGTTTTGGTCATATGTATTCACTCCCCAAACCACTTAGTACCCCCGAGGAACTCTCACCCATTCTCCACAAACTAGTTGTCAAAGCCGGTCTTCGCCTCAGAAGTCATGGTTATACCGCCAGTGGTGTCCATATTTCACTACTCTATCGCGACCGTCAGTTTTGGCATCACGGCGCTATTTACCCCGAACCAGTTTCCGATGATTACCACCTCTATCGTCGAGCTTACAAAATTATGTCATCCTCCCCTTACCATTCTCCGGTGGCCAATTTAGCCGTCACTTTTTTCAATTTATCGCAAAACAATAGCCTCCAACTCGATCTATTTGGTGACATCAAAAAACATATCAATCTAAATTTAGCCATTGATAAAGTTACCCAAAAATACGGTAGTTTCGTTCTCACTCCAGCCAAAATGCTGGGCCTGGGCGAAGCTGTTCATGACGCTATTGGCTTCGGCAACATCTCTTGACATTTGTCTTAACTAATACTACAGTTGTAGTAGTTAAAATTTATTATAAAAAATGAATCAAGATTTAATTTCAAATCTCAAAAATAATGGTTTTGAGGTGTCGGTTAGTGTTAGTAGTGATGATGTCATCAAAAAAATTCATGAGTTAATTCCCGAAGGTAGTCAAGTTATGACCATGTCTTCCACCACTCTCGACCAGTTAGGAATTTCCCAAGAAATTAATGAGTCGGGCAAATATGATGCCATCAAACCCAAGTTTTATGCCGGCGATGCTGAAGCCCGCCACTTAGCCTCCCTGCCAGATATTGCTATTGGTAGTGTTCATGCGGTCACTGAAACTGGCGAATTAGTCATTGCCTCAGCTACTGGTAGCCAACTTCCGGCGTATGTTTTTGGCGCCAAAAAAGTTATTTTTGTAGTCAGCACCAAAAAAATTAGTGGTGACTTGACCGCAGCTCTCAAGAGAATTTATGATGTTGTACTACCTCTTGAAGATGCTAGGGCCTTGAAAGCTTATGGTGTTCACAGTGGTGTTAATAAGCTTTTAATTCTCAATAAAGAACCTGTTGCCTCCCGCACTCATATCCTCTTTGTTGAACAAGATCTCGGTTTCTAATATAATCTTCTCTCTACGTATTTAGTTATTTCTCCCTTTCTTCAAAGGGAGAGGTCCGGCGACCGCAGGACAGAGGGATTTATGATTGAAGTTTTTTTTGACATCGAAACCAAAAAAATATTTGACGATATCGCCACTGGCGATCCGGCCGATTTGGGTATCTCCATTATCTCTGTTTTCAAACGCACTCTCGACGATAATCTAAATGAAATCGATGGACAAATGATGAGTTTTTGGGAAGAAGATTTTCCCAAAATGTGGCCAATATTTACCAATGTCGATCGGATAATTGGTTTCAATTCTCTTCATTTTGATGTGCCGGCCATGGCTCCGCTAGCTCCTTATGATTTTAAAAAATTAAATCATTTTGACCTAATGGATCCGATTAAATTATCACTCGGTTTTAGAATTGGTCTGGGGAATTTGGCCGCCGAAACCCTCGGCCACACCAAAATCGATCATGGTCTCAACGCTGTTAAGTATTGGGCGGAGCACTCGGCCGAATCGCTTGCCAAATTAAAAAAATATTGCGAAGCTGATGTCCAGGTTACCAAGGAAGTCTACGATTTTGGCCTCAAAAACAAGCAACTAAAATTCATGGACAAATGGAACACTATCCGCACCTTTCCGGTCGACTTTTCCTATCCCAAAAAAGTTGAAGCACCACAACTAGGACTATTTTAATATTTCAGAATATAATCTAGGATCTAGTGGCACAGTTAGCTTTCTATTAATAGTTACGATTGCACCAGCACGTCTTGCGACATTGGCAGCTTCTGAAACACATTTTTCAGTGTAAGCACCAATGAATATTGCCTCATCTTTTCTGACTATACAGCCTGCTACCAGTCGAGTTGGACCTTCTTCCAATAAATATACATCACCATCTTTTGGGGTATTTTCTAAATCATAATCATCTATCACAACTAGGTTCCTTGCATTTTTTGTTATGGTTTTAATTTGAGATAAAACATCAAGCTGGTGTGGTCTGTATTGTAAATGTAAATTGAGTCTTAAATCTATATTAATACATTCTGGGTGTATTACAAAAATCTTCGCCATTTGGGTATTATACAAAACCTAAAGTACCCTCGCATCCTCTACCTCAGTCATCGTAGGTTTATTGATCACATACACATCCGCTCGATATTCGTCGTTGCCCACAAATTCTGCGCTACCATTTAGCACCATTTCATAAGGTCGGCAGGCTCGGCAACCCTCAGTGCCAGATGGACAGACAAACCTTTCCAGCTGTCTGGCCAATTTCATTTGCTTAGCAATTTTTAATATCTTTTTTTCGGCTTCCACAATATCTGGTAATTCTTTTTTCACCAATTCATCGCTCATACCCAAGTACCAATACCACGCCCCATCCACCTTTCTCTTCTGACAGTTATGTACAAGAAGATTGTAGATTGGTAATTGAAGACTATCCTCACCCTCTTCATTCTTGCTAGTTTTAAAATCAACTATTTCCACTGAATCAGTTTTTTCAATATATTTTAGCCAGTCAATTTTGCCACACAAGATAATATTGTCTTCTTCCGACAGCCAATAATAGGGGAGTTCCATATTAATCTTGACTGCTTTTTCAGCCACTGGTCCAGGGTGCTTCATCACCCGCTCAATCATTTCCTGACCCCGCATTTTATATTTATATTCAGTGTCGGCATCAAAAAATCCCCCTAGCTTACCCGACACTTTTTTCCAGGCCCTCTCGTATTTTTCCAAAAGCGATTCTTTAAATCGCTCGTCGGTCCGAATATTCGACAAGCTCTCAATTACCTCGTGCACCGCTGTTCCCAACGCCAAAGGTGGGCTAACAATTTTTATTTTATGTCCCGATTTTGGATCTTTATAAATGTTTCGCAAATAATAACCTCTCGGACATTCCAAAAAACTCCCTATCGAAGAATGACTCACCCAGATTGCGCTATACTTGTCTTTAGCCATAAAACTATCATATCTCATTTCTTCAAATTAGTAATTAGTAATTAGTAATTAGTAATTAAAAACACATGCCATTAATCAGACTAAATAAATACCTCGCCTCCCTTGGAGTCGCCTCCCGTCGCCAAATCGATCAATTTACCATTAGCCACCGGATTCAAATTAATGGTCAAATAGCCATACTTGGGGATAAGGTTGACCCTGATGTCGATACAGTTATTGTCGACAAAAAAATAATCCCACCCCATCCGCCAGCTGGCGGACCAACCCTAGTCTATTATCTGCTCAACAAGCCAAAATTCGTCCTCAGTAGCACCAGTGATGATCGTGGACGCAAAACTGTTCTCGACTATGTTCCTCTCAACCCTCGGGTTTTTCCGGTTGGTCGCCTCGATTTTGAATCATCTGGTCTAATAATTTTAACCAACGATGGTGAGTTGACCCTTCGGCTAACCCACCCTCGATTTCATTTACCCAAAACGTATTTAGTGACAATTCGGGGCAAAGTCACTGCTGAAAAACTCCAAACAATTCGTCGCGTTCCGGCTGATGTTGAGGCTACGGTTGGCAACTTTGACAACACTCAAATGAAAATCACCCTATATCAAGGAAAAAAACGCCAGATCCGTCTGCTTTGCGCCTCGCTCAATTTATTTGTAATTGATCTCTGTCGCATTTCCATCGGTCGCATCAGTCTAGGCCAACTAAAACCCGGGGAGTGGCGACCACTATCCCCGGGTGAAGTGAAGTCTTTAATGTTTAACCAACCTTAACCTCAATTTCTTTTGGTTTCGACTCTTCGGCTACTTTTGCTTTGATGGTAATTACACCGTTTTTTACCTTGGCGTCGACAGATTTGGCATCGATTGGTCGGGGTAGGGAAGTTACATAGTCAAAACTAGTGGCCATTTGCCACTTTTTCACTACCTGACCCTTTTTCTTATCTTCATCTTTTTGACTATTTGATCCGAAAATATGCAACATCCCGTCATGGTATGTCACCTTTACATCCTTTGGTTCCAGTCCTGCTACTGGCGCTTCCACGGTTACTTCAGTTTCTTTTTCATCAATATAAACATTAATTCCTGATGCTCCGGCTGTTTCTTGCCAGTCATCTTCATCCCAAAAAAATGGGCGGTAATCTAGTAACGGCTTAAAAGGTAGATATCTCATATATCCTCCTAAAAATAATATATAATGTTTTGTCTTCTTTATAATATCGAAGACAATTAGCAGTATAAATATTAACTGCCAGCATGTCAATATATCAATTGCCAAAAAAACCAAAGTTAGCTCTAGCCCTCGGTGTCGGTGGTATTCGTGGTGCCGCCCATATTGGAGTCATTAAATGTCTTCTTGACAACAATATTAAAATTGACCATATTGTCGGCTGTTCTACCGGAGCCTTGGTTGGTTCGCTTTATTGTATAAATGGCGATATAAATGACGTCGAAAATTTTTATCGTCAAACGAAGTTTCAAGTAGCCGGAAAAAAATATATATTTTTTCTTGAATATCGTCGAAAACTAAACGACTTCCGGCAAAAGTTAGGTGATATCACTTTTGCTAATTTAAAAATTCCCTTTACTGCCGTAGCTACCAATATTGATTTAGGAGAACCCTGTGTTCTAAATGAAGGCAATTTGTTCAAAGCAGTTTCCGCCTCAGTAGCTGTCCCGTTAATCATGCCATCAGTTAAACATCACCACCACACCTTATTAGATGGCGGAATTACCTCACCAGTACCTGTATCAGTTGCGCGTGAACATGGTGATATTGTCTTGGCGGTTAATTTGCTTAGTCACGTTTTTCCGATGAACAACCTCGAAAATCTAGGTAAGCTCAACGATCTCATTAAAGCATTTTACTGTTCCGTTTATCAGCTAACTAAATTAAATTTAGAAGATGCTGATTTTATCGTCGAGCCAGAAAATCTAATTACCCAAGTTAAGTCAGAAAAGTCTATTGAAGAAATGATCAACTTTGGTTACCAAGCTACCCTGCCAATAATTCACCGACTCCAAGATTCACTCACCAATCCTCGATAATTTTTTTGGTCAACCATTTTATAACCCTGTTTTTCCATCAATTTAACATGGTTCACTCCATGTATCTCCTCACCATAGGGTATTACCGTTATTCTATTTTCTTTCGGTTCTATTCTTAAATCATACGTCTTATATCTTAAATCTAGATTGTAATAACTCACCGGATCTTCAAATGATTTGATCATGTAAACTGGTTGGTCTTTCGATAACTCTGCCACCACACTCTTCCAATCTTCTCGATAAAAACTCGGGTTTAGTACATACACCAAACTCCACGCCAAAAACCCTCCGGCTATCAGTTTATTTTTCCCTATTGCTAGCGCCATAATTGGTATCAAGTACAAAAATCTAAAATACTCAAACATAGGGGTAAATATCGAAAACACCACCCCGATTGCCAACGTAGTCCAAAACAAAAAACTATAGATTTTGCTTTGCACTTTGAACTTAGCACTAAGCACTTTAAAAAACACAAATATAGACCATCCTCCCGCCAAAACATAATAAATAATCTTTGGATAAAAGCTGATTCTCCCCGACGTAAATTTCATCGGAATCAACAATAAATTTTTCAGATTTACTTTTCCTAGCACAAGGCTCCAGCCCGACACTGTGGCCAACATCACCTTTGAATTTTGAAGTTGTTGACTCATCAATGGCCATATAATTAGCAAGAATATCAATGGAACTATTGTTACGATTCCTGCCGGTTTATATTTTTTATTAACAATTAAATAGATAAACACCGCCACCATCAAAAATACCGACCCGTAAAACGTCCCAAACGCCAATCCAAAAAATAGTCCCACTAGCCAATATTTTTCTTTTATCAAAAAATAGATCGCCAAAGTTAGCCACATGGTCACCATCGAGTACATTCTCACTTCTTGCGAGTAATACACTAACAGGGGATTAAATCCAACCAGCATTGCACCAGCCGATCCTCCCAGTAAATAAACCACATAAATCGTTATTAAACTAAATATTACCGACGTTAGTCTTAAGCTAATTTCCGAATAACCAAAAATACTTCCCCAAGTTTTCAACATCAGATAATATCCTGGCGGGTGAAAATCTCCCGGACTAAATTTTGTCAGTATTTCTTGGTAGGAAAAATTCTTGGCTACATTGGCCGATATTGCCTCATCTAGCCACAACGATTGATTAATTCCTATAAGTCTAATTCCCAGACAAATTAGCAAAATCCACCATATTTTCATAACCATATAATACGTTATAACCCTGAGCGAAGTCGAAGGGTTATAACGAGGATTGTGAGCGAAGTCGAAGGGTCATTGCGAGGACCCTGAGCGTAGCCGAAGGGGACGAAGCAATCTCGTTGGGATTGCCACTCCGCCAACTGGCGGATCGCAATGACGAAAGTATGGTGGTGCTATACTTTAAATATATGATCAATTGGCTCAAACAAAACTGGTTAATTTTAGTTATCGTTACGATTGCATTTGTTTATGGTCGGTCCAGCACCTCTCCCACCATTCCTATAGCTGGAGGTGGAATTAATACTATGATGGCCGGTTCAGGCGGTCTTGCCTTTGATTCTGTCTCTTCGAAAATGATGCCCACTCGAGAAGTAGCCCTTTCCGATTCTGCCAATCGGCTAGTCATTCAAGACACTAGTTTGTCGCTTCAAGTTAAAGATGTCCCAGCCTCTATCTCTCAAATCGAAGTTACTACCAAAAACCTTGGTGGCTATATGATCAATTCAAATCTTAATCGTCCTGACCAATCGGCTTCGGGCAATATCTCTGTTCGTGTCCCTGAAGAAAAAAGATCAGAAGCTATGACCGAATTTTCCAAGCTAGCCGTCAAAGTCGTTTCCCGATCCGTTTATGCCAATGATGTTACCGATCAGTACACCGATCTTGATGCCCAGCTAGAAGTTCTGCTTCAAACCAAACAAAAGTTTCAGG
The DNA here is from genome assembly GCA_018062705.1 of Candidatus Shapirobacteria bacterium. Lineage (GTDB taxonomy): Bacteria > Patescibacteriota > Microgenomatia > UBA12405 > UBA12405 > JAGORQ01. The sequence continues at coordinate 59,269 of JAGORQ010000001.1, read as the reverse complement.
AAATTTTGGCCAAAGCCACCCAAGTTAATGATCTAATGAATGTTCAGCAACAGCTAACCAACATTCAGCAACAAATTGACAGTATCAAAGGTCAACAAAAATACTACGAGCAATCAGCCAAACTTACCAAAATATCCATCTATTTATCCACCGATGAACTAGCTCTACCATACGCTCCTACCAACGAGTGGCGCCCGGCCGTAGTTTTCAAAGAAGCCGTCCGCTCCCTGATTGCCAATGTCCGCAATCTCGGCAATTTCCTTATCTGGGGAGCAGTATACTCTCCAATAATATTTCTACTAGTTATCATATATTGGTATTTTATTAAAAAGAGAGCCTAGTTGACTAAAACGAGATAGTGACTTATAATACATAGAAATATGGCAAAAGCTTTTGTCACTGTTGAAGTTCCAGACGAAAAAAAAGTTGTATCTTTCTTGGCCACAGGAGACACTGTTCCTCACTCAAAAATTAACCACCATTCCTCTGCTCGGGTAAAAAATTTTGAGATGTTTGTAGTCCTTGAGGCTGAATACGGTGGGTTACCTATTCCCAATCTCAGAGGGACACATGAGTTTAGATACCAATTAGGATGCAAGGAAACTTTTTATTCTGGAAACTCGTGGTTGCACGCGCTGGGTATTAGAAAATGTACCAAGGTTACAATGATAGCTGTTCCAGATAGTGCTACCATAGAAAACGGCAAACTTGTACTTAAAAAAAACTAATCGCCCTAGATTTTTACCACAACCTCAAAAAAGGTATTGAGAATCGTCATCATTATTCAGAAAGTCTAAACCGCCATTCTTGTGGTGGTTTGCTGACAACTAATTCGCCATTTTGGGGGATATCCATCAAATATCTTGTGGTGCTGGATTTTCCAATTGGCAATATTCTCAGTTTCATATTTATTCTTTGTCCAATTTCTTTCCAGACCAAAGCATTGTTCAACAGTTTTCCTCCCGGTGTATGTTCACCAACAGCCAAATGTACCCGACCATTGGGAGTCACACTTAACCATTCGCCTTGTCTATTTCGATTGGTGGCTCCATCTATTGTTTTGGTTAGATTACCTTTTACTTTTCCTAGGTCTAAACCAATTTTTATAGTTTCCTTGTTATCTTTTAAAACAACAACCTCGACTTTAAGACCAGCATTGATTTTTTCTTTGAATCTTTGACCAGCCTCAGCCACATGCAATATTTTTCTCGCCAAATTATTAGCTCCAAGGGAATAATTTACTGAAGCCTCCAGTGTTGGTATTAATTTTGTTATCAGTCCAGGGTTATTAAATATATTTAGATAACTATTAACCGAAAGATCGTCCCTAATCGCACCATCTAAAAACAAATCGACCGAAGCCTGTTCAACACTTAAATCATCTCTTTTTCTCCATTTTTCTAGCACTTCTCTGAACCGATTTGGATTTTTCATATTTTTAATCACAGTTTCTTCCCAAGATTGTCCTTGATCTGGCTCCATAGGAATAGCTAAACCTGATTCTATTTTATTGTTTGTATACTTAAAGAGCTGTGACATGTGCCAATAATTTGGAATCTTCATTGTCCCGTCAATATCTTGTTGAGCTAAATCGGCGTATTTAACCAACATTCCCATCATCAACTTTGCGTTTTGACTATATCTAATCGTGGTGTGAATCAATTCTTTTGCACAATCAGTGATTGCCCGAGGTCTTATCGTCAGTATTTCAATTAATTCTTTTGTTTTTTGTAATGGGCTACCACTTAATTCTTCTGTCAGGCTCTTCTTTAGTAGGTCAATTCCCATATCCTTATACCAGTCTCTGTTATCCAATATTCCATCAACGTAATTTAGATTTCTTGTATAGGCTTCAAGCTCCTCAGATGAAACCAAATCAATAATTGTGTTTCTCCAGCTTCCATTCGTCATTGGCAACATGTTTTTATTTTCTATCCCTGCATTCATTACTTGTATCACCATATCCGCCACCGACACACCGTTATCAATCAGTCTGTTTTCTTGAGGCGTAGTTTTATCAACTTTTTCGTATGCTCTGGTAGCCATTATCTGGCTGACCTTTATAATCCTCTCATATTCTTCATCGCCTATATTTTCTGAACTTAAAAATTCTACTAAATCTCCACTCGGATTTTCAGCTAAGTCAACAACTTCTGTTGGCCATTGGTTTTTTGTAGTATCTTTTAAAAAGCTAAATAATCTCTCACCCTTTAAAGAAGAAATGATTTCGCTCCCATCTTCGTCTAGTAATTGATAGTGACTACTTAAAAATAAACCTTGAAGGTATTTTTCATCGACAAAATCAAATCTCTCCAGTTCCACATTTCCCCAAAACGTCAGCCTTTCGATCTGAGATTCAAATGCTGGGTTTGGTTTTTTCTCACCAATATTTTGTCCTTCAATTAATTTCTTCATATATTTAATTAAATATTGACCACAATATAACTTATAGGTTACATAGTTACCTGACATTATCTGACACAGTTTGTCTGTTTTTCTGCGTGCTAGAATTACTAAATGGACAGTCAACCAATTAAATTTGTCTACCGTGTAGCCTCAACAGCCGATACACTAAAAAAAATTATTGAAGAGCGTCTGAATTCATTTTTTATCGGACTACCAAAGTCTGGTATCAAAAGAACTATTAGTGAGGCATTTAATTTGCTCGAGCTAGAAAACGAACTGTCAATTATTGATATATCCCTTCATCCAGATAAACTAGCTGACTACCTCGACCAAAAATTTAGTTTAAACAATAATTCACGGCCAACTTACTTTTTGATTGAGAATTTTCCTTTGTTTTCCAACAAATGTGTAGAAACCTATGAGCTAATTGAAAAGCTTCGCAATCAGCACCGCAAAAACACCAACCTTATTTATCATTTTTATTCAAATCCAAATTGGTATGGAGTATCAGCGTCATCTCGACAGTTGGACTATTTTCCGTTGGCTGGCAATAGTGAATTTCCCGAGTTAATTGAGCATTATTCAAAACGTTTTTCAACTGACTACACCAATGCCCAATTGCAGAAAATTCAAAGTGTTACCGGCGGCTACCCCTATTTAGTCAAAAAGGTTTTTGAATTTTCACTAATAACCAAATCTGAAGATGAAATAGTAAATAACTTGCACCCTGTCTCCATCAAGCTTCTCAACCAGTTACCTGTTACTGAAATTGTCAGACTAAAAAATATTACCAAACAAGATGATGATTTCAAACTTCACTTTCAAAAACTAGGACTAACCAACACTTCCAACCAAGTTATCAGTCTTGCTTTGACACATACTTTAAGTAACTTTAAAGTAATCGATAAATTTGTAATTGATTCGTCAAATAAAAACATTTTTCTTGGTGAATCAGAAATCAATAGCTATTTTGCCCCGCACGAAATAGAGTTATTGGTTAAAATGTCTCAAGAAAAATTTATCAACCGCGATCAGTTAATTGAAATTTGTTGGCACAAAAATCCTCTTACAGTTTCCGATTCAGCTATCGACAAATTAATTTCCCGCCTCCGTCAAAAGTTAGTTGACATTGGCTTACCATCTACATTAATTTCTACCAGTCGCGGCCGTGGCTATAGTCTCAACTATGCAGAACATCAATGAAGATTTGACGCACTTACTTGGTCATCGGGTCAATTCTTTACCTGAATCTATTAATGCACCCGAAAAACTGGCGCCATTATTAGATCTTTTACCCAAATGTCCTTATCATATCCTCAACCGTATTGGCTCAATTATCGCCGACCTTCGTCCGGGAATTTCCGAAAATCGGGCCAAAGGCAAAGATATTGACCTTACCATTCCTGTATTATGTTGTAGTCCAGAAATCTGGACAGAGCTACAACCATTTATTGAGACAAATGAATTGGAAATATGGGGTGAAAACGATGCCTTGGTGACTACTAACAACGTAGCTTTTTTCTTACATCCAAAGTATCTAGAAATGGACAACAATCTTCGTCAACAAAAAGTTTGCGAGCTATTTCAGAGTCAAATTCCCGACCCCCACGATTCTCAGCTTCATAAAATTAGTACCGGTGAAACTATCGTCTATGTTGGTCCTGGCATCAGTGACTCTATTAATCCAAAAAAAGATTTCCCCTCACCCTACGCCGAAGTTTATCCTGTATTTATCAGTGAAACAGTATCCGAAGAGCAAGCTTACCAGAACCTAGGATATCTGCCAAACCAAGGTAAAACAGTAATCTCTACTAGTGGTCGAATGTATGGAGTTAGTGTCTCTCACTACGAAAAACAAGACTTTAATCCTGATCTAAGTGCCTATGCTTCCTTATCGCCTAACCATGCAATATTATTTTTGCGTCGACTCACAAAAAGCACCATCGCCACCTTAAGGCACTCCCGGAACTCAAGTACCAAAGAAAAAAGGTTACAGGAATTTCACCACTATTATAGTGAGGTTATGGAAAAATTAATCTCCCCTCATGAGCTAAATCAATCTGCCCAGGATTCATTAAACAGCCTTGCCCGAAAAACCCGCAAGCTCGAAAAATTAGAAAAAAAGTTTATCCAAGCCTCAGCACACCCAATCCAATTAGCCCAGTAACAATCAAATAAATTGCCACCAGCACCGACAACAATTTTGGATTAATCAAAATCAAAAATCCAAAAATCAAAGACATTAGCGGAGAAATATTTCTTAATATCATAATTTATTTTAACATCTTTGTCTTATTCATAAATCTTACATCTTAAATCTTAAATCTATTTTTTATATTCCATACCTCGACAGCGGCGCATTCCCCACCCTCACTCTCGGCAAATCTAGCCTCATTCCCTTGCATAAAATTTTTCCACTCTTAGTGCCAAAAGCCAAACCATATCCCAGCCTTTTTAATTCTTCCTCAGCCAGTTTACTATAACTACCGTATGGGTAGGCAAATACCTTGTGACTATTTAATCCGTGCTCTACAAGCTGTTTGTCGGCTGTTCCGATTTCCTCTCTAATTTTCTCAGCAGTTGTTTTCATGCTCTGGTGTGACCAGGTGTGGTTGCCAAAATATACCAAACCACTGCCTGCCATTTCACGAATCTGCTCCCAATTCAAATAGTCAGGATTAGTTACCAAACCAGTTGGTGTAAACAGGGTTACCTTGGCCACCTGTTCTCGAATAATTGGCAAGGCAAAAGAATAGTTGTCTTCGTAAGCATCGTCCCAAGTAATAATTACTGGTTTATTTGGCAGTTTCAAACCATTGTCAAAAAAACCATTTAAATCATGCGCATCAATTATTGTGTAGCCGTTCATCCTTAGATATTCCAAGTGTTTTCTAAGCCAGTCGGGGCTAATACTTAGCCCACCCTGACCTTTTGTTTTTGCCTCCACCTCTGGTTGAATGTGGTGGTACATGAGAGTTGGCGCCACCACGCAAGGACCATAATATTTATTCATTTCCTCAAAAGATAATACCTTTATTGATGGCGTCGGTATCAAGGTTGGCGTAAGTGTCGGAACAACAGGCGCATCAGCCACCACCAATTTAGCCCTATAAATATGCTTACTATTTAATAGACCAACAAAAAACACCGTCAATAATAAAATTATTCCGGCCAACTTTTTCATAATCAGTGATTATATCAAAGCATCTTGACAGCTTCATCTAATAATTAAAAAGGCCTATATCTTTATAAAATTCTCACCCGTCTGTTTTTGGCCCCATTCTTTCTCTCAACTATTTGGCTAATGTTTGTTCTCTCCAGTGGAAACTGACTATCCCACAGTAATCTTTCCTGACCCACCAGAACCACTGTTAACGGCCTATTATTATCCACCATGAAACGGCTTCTAATAGACGCTTCTAAAAACTGGGGACCTAGGCTTTTTTCTTTTAAACCAACTTCAACAGCTATCTTCGCCAAATCTGACCGACTAAGGACACATCGTTCTCCCAATCGTTTAAACGCATTCGCATATATAGCCTCCAGCTGTTGCTTACTTATATCTTCTGACATGCCGACTATTGTACAACACTTCCAACTTGATTAAATTAATAATAAATTATATTCTAAGACATCCAAATAAAACCCAAAAATGTTAACTCAACCTTTAGCTTCACTATTAAGACCAAAATCCCTAGCCGACTTTGTCGGCCAAACTCATTTAGTCGGGGAGGGGAAGCCTCTAAAAATGGCTATCGACAATCATCAGATTTTCTCGATGATTTTTTGGGGCCCACCCGGTGTGGGTAAAACTACTCTCGCCAAAATTATTGCCCACGAATCCCAGGCCGATTTATATGAGTTATCAGCTGTTTCTGCTAGTAAAGACGATATCAAAAAAATTATTGGGTCAGGTCAGCCCGGCCTCAACAAAAAAATATTATTTTTAGACGAAATTCATCGCTTCAACAAAGCCCAACAAGATTTTCTCCTGCCTTATGTTGAATCAGGTCTACTAACTCTCATCGGTGCCACCACCGAAAATCCCAGTTTCGAGGTCATTTCTCCATTATTATCCCGCTGCCGTGTCTTTGTTCTCAAAGAATTATCCGACGATGAAATGGGTCAAATAATAAAACGCTGTATAGATATTCTTTCCCCCCTTGTCAAAGGGGGGACTAAAGGGGGGATTGACAAAAAAGCCAAAGATTGGCTAATTCAAATGGCCAACGGTGATGCCCGCCAAGCCATCACCATGTTGGACAACGCCTTTACTCTCTACCAAAAAATCACTATCGACACTCTCAAATCCACTCTCCAAAATTCTTATTTACGTTTCGACAAAAAAGGCGAGGAACACTACAACACTATTAGTGCCTTCATTAAAAGTATGCGTGCCTCAAATCCCGATGCGGCTCTTTATTACTTGGCACGGATGGTTGAAGCGGGGGAGGACCCCAAGTTTATTGCCCGGCGGATGGTGATTTTTGCCTCCGAAGATATTGGAGTAGCCAACTCTTCTGCCTTAATGTTGGCCAACCAAGTCTTTCAAGCTGTCACCCAAATTGGTTATCCTGAATGTGCCATCAACCTGGCCCATGGGGTTACCTATCTGGCCCTCTCCCCCAAAAACCGCTCCGCCTACGACGGCCTCCGCTTAGCCCAAGCGGATATCAAGACCTATGGAAACTTGCCTATTCCGATGAATTTACGCAATTCTCCTACCGATCTGATGAAAGACCTCGGCTACGGCAAAGGGTATGAAAAATACACCACCGAATCGTTACTACCCGATAAAGTTAAAAATAAAAAGTATTATATTAACAAAACTACCAAAAAATAAATGCTCCTCAAAATTAACGAAATTACCGCCAAAACAATCCTCACCAAATCCGGTCTGCCTGGTGCCGATTGGGTAGTTAATTCCTACGGCGGTTGCCAGCTCGGTTGCACGTACTGCTATGCCGCCCAAATAGCCCGCTGGCATCACCCCGATGAAGAGTGGGGGAGTTATTTAGATGTCAAAACCAACGCGCCTGAATTATTAAAAAATGAATTAAACAAGCTGTCTCGTAGAGACGCCAGGCCTGGCGTCTCTACACACCAAAATAAAATTAAATCATCAAAAGATTTTGGTTTTATCTTTTTTAGTTCGGTCACCGACCCCTACACCGGTCTCGAAGCCAAATACCATATCACCCGCCAATGTCTTCAAGTTTTTGTTGATTTTGGTTATGAAGGAGCAATTGGCATTCAAACAAAATCACCCTTGGTTACTCAAGATATTGATATTTTAAAAAAATTAAAAAAAGTTCAAGTTGGTTTTACTGTCACCACACTCGACGACCAAGTGGCTCGCTTTCTCGAACCTCTAGCACCACCTATTTCTGCTCGCATTGAAGCACTAAAACAATTACACGATAATGGTGTTTCCACTTACGCCTTTGTCGGTCCAATTCTGCCACATTTTGTCAATAATAAAAAAGCCATTAATGAATTGCTCGATGCGCTCCAGCATGCCGGAGTTTCCGAAGTTTGGTTTGAACATCTCAATCAAAGTTCCAAAATCAAAACCCGACTTTACGAGTATCTTCAAAAAAATTCCCCCGAACTAATTCCCGATTTTGAGTCTGCCGACACCGCTGAGTACCGCGATAATTTAAATAAAATAATTCTTGACTCCATGAAAAACCGTCCCATGACTCTAGCTCTTGGCAAAGTAATCTTCCACCACGATTTACCCAAGAAGCGCTGATATTCGCTCCACCGCTTTACCCATATTTCTCATTCCTTGTCCCACCGGGTAATAAGTTGGATAGATATTAAACTTTTTGTCCTCAATCACCAATTCTTCTTCAGTCGAACTTTTCAATTCAATTTTCTTTCCCAGTAAAATTTCGCTCACTTGCACTCCAAACGAAACTATATTTATTGCTGACACTTTATAAACTTCTTTTTTAGTTAGCTCTAAATATTCCCTAAACACGGCATTCTTTAGTGGTCTGGCATCATCCTGAGTACACTTAGCCAAATTGCTTAAATAGATTTTATTATTAGCCAAAGTTTTATATAAGCTTTCTGCAAAATCCGTTGTCCACTCAGTCGGTTTTAATTTCTGAGTTTTATCAAATTGTTCCTTGTCTATTAAATTAAGTTTAAGTAGCAGTTTCCAAATATTTTTTGTCCCAATCCATGGCGCTCTCAAACCTCTCCAGTTTTTGTTGGCCGATACATTTTTTGCTGTCGGATTCATAAACAAAAGAAATAGTCTTGGGTTATCAATACAACCGGCTCCATTTATTGAACAGATACTCGGATTGCCGTGTTTCAACTGCAACTGCTCTAACTCCGCATCAAAATCATTTATTTGTAAATACGACATTATTTTTCAAAATACAATTTCCAACACTCTCCCTTCCTCAAAACCGCATTAAAAATTGCTCTGACAAAATTTCCCTCGTAAGTGGCCATATCACGGTGGCCACAAACTGCTTCTGATTTTATAGTCTCTTTTCCCAAAGCAATCACCCTATCATAATCCGCCATCGCTTTAGTCTTGTCTTTTACCACCAAATAATAATTGTACAAATCACCTCGATTCATCAGCGCATGAGGATAACCCGGTCTTAATTCTATCGCTTTGTCAAAATCGGGTAACGCCTCAGCATAGCGCTTTAGTCTGGTTTTTATGTAACCTCGGTTATTGTATGCCTCAGCATATTTTGGATTAATTCCAATTGCCATATTAAGATCGGAAATTGCTTGTTCGCAATTACCGCTCTCAAAATCATAATCACCCGTATAGAGCCAATCTTGGGCAGTCACCAAATCCTTAGGTTTTGTAGTTGTTGGAACATGTTTGGTCACACAAAATTTATCCTCTTTCATCCCGCCGTACATTTTGCCTACCACCATTACCCCAACCAAGATAACCACCATTAAAACCAATACTTTTCCTGCCCGCCTAAATGCTTGACCACTAGTACTGCGAATTTGTTGATTGGTGGAGCTGTTGGCTCGGTTCTTCATTCATTAATCTTACCACCAAATTATTTACTTCGGTTTTTATTTGGGTTATATTTATTTATGAAAAATAATAATCAGATTGCAATATACAAATCCATTAACGGTGAAGTTAAACTAAAAACTAAAATCGAAAAAAATAACATCTGGTTAACACAGTCACAAATAGCTGATTTATTCGGTACTCGACGACCTGCAGTCACCAAGCACATAAATAATATTTTTAAATCAAACGAATTGGTTGAAAAAAGCAATGTTCTAAAATGGAACATTGCAAATTCTGATAAACCAGTCAAAGCTTATAGCTTAGACTTGATAATTTCGGTCGGTTATCGCATAAATTCCGTCAAGGCCACCCAATTTCGTATCTGGGCAACTAAAACCCTAAAACAATATTTAGTCAAAGGTTATGTATTGAATCAACGTCGGTTAAAAGAGCAACAAAAAAACCTTAAACAACTATCAGATAGTGTCGCCCTTATAAAATCAAAAATTACTTCACCGTTATATTTATATTCATACACAATGGCATTATACTAATCCGTAGGGGCGACACCCTGCCTGCCGGTAGGCAGGTTGCTGGCGCCCGAAATAATTTATGAAGCTCGCTCCCGGTGAATTTTCCAAAAAAGTTTGTGCCCTAGCCCTCACCATACCTCCTGGTCGGGTAACCACTTATGGTTTGTTGACAGTGGCCGCCGGTGGCCACCCAATACTTTCTCAAATGATCACCACCATTCTCAGTCGTTCTCCCGATGTAGACAAAATTCCTTTTCATCGGATTGTCTATTCCGGTGGCAAGGTATGGTTAGATGATAAACATCGAAAAACTAGACTCGCCTTGTATAAAAAAGAGGGGATTAAACTCACCGCCAAAGACCGCGTTGTTGATTTTGAAAAAATAATTTATACTTTTCCATAAAACATATAATACAAAAGCACCTCCAAGGTGCCAGGAGTTTAGATGAAATCGCCGACGGTCTTTTGGTTCTTTTTTTAAAAATGCGTCAACAAGGTATTACTCAAATTGGTTATGTTTCTGGCATCATTTCTTCCGAAGGACCAGAAAATATCCCCAAAAATTTGAAACGGCTAGACAAATACACCAAAAATCTTCGTCGTTTACACCATTTCCCCATTTTTTCTCAAAATGACATTTTTAGTGATGATGTCTATGAAGCAATTAAAAAATCTGGTGCAACCCATTCAGATTTTGAAGATTTTTATCGACGAGTCCACGGCTCTGGATTTATTACCCATATGTTTATGACCCCAAAATGGGAATTGTCACTTGGTGCCACCGACGAGCACAAAACAGCACTTCAGTCTGCTTTAAAATTGATTTATCTGCCATAAAAACTCTGTCTTGACAGCCTATATTTTTGGTATTACAATACCCCATCAATCGAATTTCAATGTCTGCATTGACCCATTCGATCAGTTCTTTAAAAATTTTGGTTTAGGTAACGTCTGAACTAACAAGCGGTGGACTCCACCATTTATTAGTTCAGACGTTTGTTCGTTTGTATTGTTCGTGTAGTCAGAAACGTCTGAGACCGGAATTAGGACTCTTCCTATAGTTTTACCAATAGGTATCCTCTCCATAAGTAGCACAGAAATGGGTGCGAATAGGAAGAGTCCTCACGGCGGTCACCCAAAGGGGGTGACCAACAACACACAAGACAACCAACCCAAACCAAAAACGAAAAAACAGTCAGACCAAAAATCCCCCCTTTAATTTAATTTATACCCCCCTATATTTTAAATTTTTTTGCTCTACTGTTTTTTCATTCCTTCCTTTTCTGAATCCGTTTTAACGGATTTTTTTTGGTCTTATTTCGTCGGCACAAGGCTTTGTTGTCGCATCACTGGGTTTATTTGCACCATTTGGGCACTGATTGAGCCATCGGTATTGCTTTGACCAAATACACCCACCTTATCACCAACTTTTAAATCTGTTTTAGTACCAGTCGCCTCTTTATTAAATGAAGTTGAGTCAGATAACAAAATTATTTTTGAGCTACCATCTGCCATTTTTACTGTCATCGTTTTGTCATCTAAAGACAATATATCGCCATAGGTTTGCCCACCCATTCTTCTCGCTTGAGTTCCGTTTTGTCCCATACCACCACCTTGTCTATTTCCAAATTGACCCACCATACCTGCTCGGTCTCCAAAATTAAAATTGGGGGCTTTTGATTGTTGATATTTCATCCCTCCAAAAAACCCACCTGCACCAAAAATAACCGCTACTAAAACTAAGGAAATAATTTGATTTTGTTTCATAAAAAGCCCGCCGCAGGCGGAATATTTAATAACTATTAATATATTTTATAAATTATTACTTAACTTTTACTGAATTTTTTAGAATTTAGAGTTTAGAGTTTGGGATTTAAACTATTCATATCTCAACGCTTCTATCGGTTGCATATTGGCAGCTTTTTGGGCTGGGTACCAGCCAAACACTACTCCAATTCCCGCCGACACTCCAAATGCCAACACTATCGAATTTACCGATACTACAAATAACGAGCCGGTTAAGAGTGAAATTATGTACGATGCCAGTATCCCCATTGCCACTCCAATAATTCCGCCAGTAAATGTCAGAATAACTGACTCAGTCAAAAATTGACTGGTTATCACTTTCTTTTTGGCTCCCAAGGCTTTACGCAGTCCAATTTCTCTAGTTCTCTCCGTCACGGTCACTAGCATTATATTCATTATCCCAATTCCGCCTACTAGTAATGAAATGGCCGCTATTCCCGACAATAACGAAGTAAACGTCCCGGTAGTTGATGAAGCGGTATTCAAAATATCCTGTTGGGAAAAAATTGAAAAATCAGCCTGACTCGGATCATTAAATTTATGTCTCGATAATAATAAGTAACCTACCTCGTCTTGGGCTTGGGTCATCACCTCGGCCGTTTTCGCTTCTAGTCCAATTGAGCTCAAATAATTTACTCCAAACAATTGTTTTTGGGCGGTAGTTATTGGTACGTAAATAATATCGTCTTGATTTTGAAAACCACTGCCTCCTTTTGACACTGTCACTCCAATAACCGTAAAAGTTTGTCCACTGATTCTTATTGTCTGACCAACTGGATTAGCGCCATCTCCAAACAAATCAGTTACAACCTGTGGCCCGAGTACTGCCACCTTACTCATGCCGTCAACTTCTGTTTGCGACACAAAGCTACCCGTTTCCACCGACAGTTTATGTACATTCGCATATTCCGGGCTAACTCCAATTATTTGGGTGTTGGTATTTTTACCGGTTGTTACCACCTGGGTTCTTCTGGAAAACTCTGGCGACACTGTTTTAATTGTCGTCACAGTGCTCGATGTAATTATCGCTTTAGCATCTTCCAAAGTTAAGGTAGTCACACCACCCTGTGCCCCCCGCACTCCTCCCGAACTGACTGCGCCAGGATTAACCGTCAATAAGTTTGACCCCAAGGACTCAATCTGATTTTGGATTGATTTTTGGGTCGCCTCACCGAGCGACACCAGCGCAATCACACTACCAATACCGATCACAATTCCCAAAATCGCCAATCCTGTCCTGGTTTTATTCAGAGTCAGTGTCCCCAAACTTTCAACAAATTGATTAATTAATTCTTTCATGTGTTTGTTTTATTCATACATCTTAAATCTTATTTCTTAAATCTTTGTATATTTGCCCATCCTTTATATGAATAATCCTTTTAGCATGATTGGCTATATCTGGTTCGTGAGTAATCATCACAATGGTATGACCTTCATCATTTAATTTTTCAAAAATCTCCATTATTTCATCCGCCTGTGCCGAAGCAATATTTCCTGTTGGCTCATCTGCCAAAATAATTGCCGGGTCCAGTACTAGTGCCCGAGCAATTGCCACTCGCTGTTGTTGTCCTCCGGACAACTGATTACTGGTATGTTTTAGTCTGTCTCCTAATCCCACCATTTTCAAAAACTTTTCTGCTGTTGCTTTTTGTTTTTCTTCCGACAACCCAGCATATTTCATTGGTAGCATCACATTTTTCATTGTGGTGGTCCTGGGTAATAAATTAAACGCCTGAAAAATAAACCCAATTTTTTTATTTCTAATTTCCGCCAGCTCATCATCACTCAGATTTTCTACATTACTTCCATCCAAGATATATTGACCGCCAGTTGGTTTGTCCAGAGCTCCAATAATATGCATCAAAGTTGATTTGCCCGAACCAGATGGTCCCATTATCGCCACAAATTCACCTTGCTCAATGTTAAACGACACCTTATCGAGTGCCACCGTCTTCACATCTCCGACGGTATACACCTTCGACAAATTCCTCGTCTCAATTACTATTTTTTTTATTGTCTTATTCATACTTGTTTGCTTCAGCAAGAATCTTAAATCTTATTTCTTAAATCTATTTTTACCTCCCCACTCTAACCGCGCCAGCACCCCCAAAACCTCTATTACTTCCACCAAAAACCGAAGTCGACGTAGATGTGCCTGTGGCTTTTGAGGCACTAGTTGACGAGGTCACTACCAAATCGCCTTCAATAATTCCGGAAATTATTTCAGTTTGAGTATCATTATTTCCACCAACTTCCACATCTATATTTACTGGCTTACCATTTTTCATCACTTGGATAGTTGCTACCCCGTTAGTTTTTTTAACAGCAGTTGACGCTACCAAAATCACATTGTCTTTGACACTCGTAATAATTTTGGCGCTGGCAGACATGTTTGGGAACACTTCTTCCGACACGCTGTCAAGCTGAATGACTACTGGATAATTAACTACCCCAGACGACACCGACCCCAATTTATCAATTGCCACCACCGTCCCGGTAAACGATTTCTCCGCCAAAGCATCCAAGGTTATTGTGGCTTTATTGCCTACAGTCAACTTGGGAATATCTACCTCAGTCAGATTAACTGTTACTGTTGGTGTAGCACTAGTCGTAATATTGGCCACTTTTAAACCAGTCGTGCCACCACTTATGACCATCCCAGGTTTCAGTGATAGTCCACTAATTACTCCGGAAATCGGTGCATAGATCAAATTACTTGCTTGTTGGTAGTTGCTCCAAGCATTAGCCACTTGCTGTTCAGCTATTTTTTGTTGATTTACAAAATTATTTACATTAAATTGTGCTGATTGATAGGCATTGTATTGGTTAACATAAGTCACATCGTCTGTCGCCAAACCTCTAGCCCCGGCATCGTTGTGAAATTTATCATAAGCCGTAGCCAGGGTGCTTTGTAATGTCAACAAACTATTTTTTGTCGTCTCCAGTGTATTTTTGGCGCTCAAATAGCTAGTGTAGGCCGAATCTCGAGCTTGTCTTCCAGTCATATCCAGGTCAACCGATGCTACCACTGTACCAACTATTACTTTTTGTCCGTTTTTGACATAAACTTTTGATACTACTCCCGAAGTTGATGTGGTTACTGCTCGATTATTCACACTACTAATTTGTCCCGATCCAGATAATGTGGTTATCAGTGTTCCTTTTTCCGCCACCGCTGTTTGATAACTGACAGTAGCTGTTTTATTTTTAAACAAATTGGCATAAATTAACCAACCGCCAACTCCTATCAAAAATATTATTAGATATTTAACCTTTGTTTTCATGGTGGTAATTTAAATCTCTTTCCTGAATGTCAGCTTAAAGCTGGTACCTTTATTAATTTCACTTTGCACTTCTACTTTAGCATTGTGTGATTCAATTATTTTTTTAGCAATTGCTAGCCCTAGTCCGTAGCCATCATTTCCTGCTTTGGTTCTGGCACTGTCCGCCCGATAAAATCGATCAAAAATATGTGGCACATCCGCTGGAGCGATTCCCACACCATTATCACTGATAATTACTTGCCAATGATTTTTGGTCTCACCCAATTCCAATTTCACTTCGCCAGTATTATTAGTATATTTAATCGCGTTTTCAATTAATATTGTCCATAGCTTGTTCAGTTCCGCCTCGTTGCCTTTTATTTCACCACCACCTTTTATTAAGTTAATTATTTTCACTTCTTTTTTTGTGGCAATTGGTTTCAAAGTTTTAACCACACTGGCAATTGATTTAGGCAACACTATTTTTTCCAAATCATTAATTTGTTTTGGTTGTTCAAATCTTGATAACTCCAACAACCCCTCCGACAGTGATTGTAATTTATTTACCTCTTCAATATTTTCCTTTATTTGCTCTTTTGCTTCGTTTAAAGAAAAATTTTTATCGCGCAAACTCACTTCCATTGCCGTTTTTAGGGAGGTTAGGGGAGTTTTAAGTTCATGTGACGCATCAGAAATAAATCTATTTTGTTCCTCCACCATTTCCTGAATTGGCTTCAATGTCTTACCAGACAACAAATAAGCTAACCATCCAGAAATTATCAATACAAGTACATTGACCGACATTAGTTCAATTACTAATCTCTTTTTTGTCTCTGCTACCAAATCAGTATCCAAAAACACCACGGTAGGTCCTCCGGGAAACACCATCATCCTTCTTTCGGTTCTTGATCGTTGCGCCTGAGCAAATCTATCTATTTCTTGAGTTACAATTCTATAAATTACGCCCGAAAAAGATAATGACACCACCATAATAATCATCAAGTACCAGCCGGTTAATTTTAGTCTCGTTTTCTCAAACATTATTTGATTGTTGATGTTCTATTCTTAAATCATACATCTTAAATCTTAAATCTATTTAACTCTCTAGTTTATATCCAAACCCTCTCACTGTTTTAATAACTTTCTCCCCCAATTTATTTCTCAATTTTTTAATATAAACTTCCACCGTATTTGGTAAAATATCTGCCTCATAGTTCCACACCTGATTCATAATTTGATCTTTACTCAAAATTTTATTGGCATGCCGGGCCAGACACTCGAGCAATGCATATTCTTTCTTCGATAGTTCAATTATTTTATTACCATTTTTAACTTCATAAGTTGTGGTATTAATTTTCAAATCAGCCACTTCAATCATCTGATTAATCGCAGTTTTTGGTCTTCTCGACAACGCCTTGATTCGAGCCAACAATTCTTCAAACGCAAATGGTTTTGTCAAATAATCGTCTGCTCCCATGTTTAACCCCTTCACCTTGTCTTGTGTTTGGCCTTTGGCCGTCAAAATCAAAATTGGTGTTTGAATTTTATTAGCCCTAAGCTCGGCACAAATTTTTAGACCGTCTTTTCCGGGCAACATTAAATCTAAGATAATCAAATCATGGTCGCCACTACTGGCCAAATCATAACCTTCAATTCCATCATAGGCCACATCAACAGCATAATGTTCTAGTTCCAACCCTTTTTTAATGGTGTTGGCAATTCGGTGTTCATCTTCGACGACTAGTATTCTCATACTCCAATTATAGTCTAGTAGCTTAATCTCAGCTGAATAAAACTTATACTACAATATAATTATGCTCTACCAACAAATAACTTATGGAATATATCTGCTCCCCGCTTTGGAATCAATCATGACTGCTGTTTGCGGATATTAAGGTAAACTTATGCTTTTGTAGCTCCAAGTCTTTTTATCAACAACATTTCAACATCTTCATCAACCATTACGATTCTGTGTGGCTCGGCTTCATTAAAATAAACCAATGAACCACTGATTGCATCAACTATTTCTTTATTTTCTGATTCAAACTTTATTTTGCCTTTCAACACAACATAGAATTCGTAAGAGTTGGGATGATTATGATAGTCAGCTTCGGAATACCCTGCAGAGAAATCAGTTCTTCTAATAAACAAATCAGGGTTATTTTCTTGCCCAGTAATAACGCCTGGGTCAGTAGCAAAATTGTATATTTTCATTATATGATTTTACCAAAAGTTCTGAAGTCTATGAGGGGGTATGAAAAGTTTGGACCTATTTTGGGTTCAAAATAAGTCCGAGTCTATGATGCTACGTGAGTGGAACGATTTTAAAACTATGCCAACATTTCTTTAGCTTTGAGAACAAACCCGAAGTCTCTTTTATTTATCTCCGACCCAAAGAAATCATGGGTATTCACTTTCGAAAAAAGTTCTATAGCTTTTGGAAAAGTAACCCAGATTAGTTTCATTTTGTTACTCTTTTCCCACTCATCAAAACTAGTGTTTTTCTTGTCACCGACTTTCTTAGCTAAATAACAAACAGAGTGATGAATAATGTCGCCAAACTTAGGATTCATATCTTCAAACTGTTGTTCTCCGATTTTTTTAATTATTTCAATATCACAACCAGCTTCTTCTAGAGCTTCTCTTTTGGCAGCTGCTTCTTCCGTTTCACCTTTCTCAATTCCACCACCGGGAATTTTATAATACTCTCCATCTCTAACATCAATCAAAGCGACCAAGTTATCCTCATCGATAATCACCGTTCGTGCAGCTCTTTTAGTTTTCATGAACTGATTATACTTTACTTCTATTAAACCATTACAAGAAAGTATGTTTGGCGTATCTTTACGTATTATATTAATGTCTGCTCCACCGCGTCCTTCGGTTCATTCGGCAAGTTCATGATGAATTCACTCAGGACAGGCTCCCAGACCTGAAACTGAGTGAGAAGATAATAAATAACCCGTCATTTTTGACGGCTTTTTTATTATGCTCCCACTAGTAGACATATTTAGGAATGGGGGAATACCAGGACAGTGTTTGAGACCCTAGAACTCCAAATAACTTATTAATGCTCTTAGTCTTAGATATAATTTGGAAGAAGTATGCGACTACAATGATAAAGCTAGAAACAACAATTTAAAACATCAAAATAAATTTAGGTTTTTGTTATTACCGCGTTCAATAAAGCCGAACCGGTAATATCTGTTTTTTTGAATAAATCAAAGAATTTCTCAAATGATCCAATTTTTGGAGGAATATTCAAGTTGTGTAACTTAAAAAATTTCTTTATATGGGAAATATTTAATTGGTATGAGTTACAGAAATTCGGATTGTTTACAGCCATTTCACCTCCAACCCATTCAGTTTTTCCAAACCATCCCCGAGCTCCTATTTCGGTTATGACAGGTTCTTTTTCTGTAAGGTGGCCGACTCTGTCTATTTTAATTTCTGCGAAGATGGATTTTGCTAGAATTCTTAGGGAATTGACTGTAAAAAAATGAAGATGGTCTGGGAAATAATTATAGCCAGTCTTGTCTTCAAGCAAAGATGAAATGATACTTTTCGGATCATGATTTGGTATCTCCAAAATTATCACCACACCGGATTGTTTTAGCAGGTTCAACATTTGCGATATTATTTGTTTTGGTTTAGGTAGATGCTCGAGAGATTTTGACAATACAAATGTTCCAATATTTGTCCGCCCAAGCTTTTTGATTCTAATCAGGTCTTCAAAAGTGCCACAGATTAAGGAAACTTTGTCACTACCTTGGACCTTGTCCTTGGCTATTTTAATTGCGTTAATGTCAGTGTCACAACCGTAAATTGTACCCGGGTATCCTCTGTCCAATAATAGTTGAATGAGATCACCTTTGCCACATCCAACATCTATTAATGTTTCTTGCTCATTCCAAGAATCTTTATCTTTTAAACAAGATTCAATATAGTCAATGGTTTCAACAATCTTTGGTTTTCTTCCACCTATAGTTATTGCACTATCCGACATAAGTGTTGGAAATGGAGTTACCGAATATGGCAATGACAATTGCGGATTTTGAAACCCATGACCACAATTTTGACAATTTTCAATACTAGAAATTCCAATATATTTCAATTTCTTTAAAGACATTGTGTGGCCACAAACAGGACATTCGTCTAACACAACCCGATTCTTCCAGACTGAGGATATATCCGAATTGTCGACCTGACTTTGATTGAGTTTAGTAAGCAACTTTGCTCCAGCCAAAGCCCACCAGTCAATAATTGGGAATTGCTGATCGTAGTCGATAAATGGAACGTCATTTTCCCTTGCTTCTTTTAATACAAATTCTTTATATATATATCCAGCTAAAACTTGTTGTTGGTGTGTAAGCTTTATCATTAATAACAAATATACTGCTTTAACTATAAAGTTTCACCAATTGAATCGATAGTCAAAGACATTTGAGATTCTGGCATAAAGTATGTCATCTTCGCAAAGTAGTATATATACTTCATCTTTGGGCTAATTTAACATTTTGCTCCACATTCTGGACGACATACGAAAAAATTACCTATACCAGAATCAACCTAGTTATTCCCTACTTACCGCTTAAGACTAATTCCAATTGCTTAAATTCAGTTATATACTCTGCTCCGACTTTTTCGAATTCTGATTTTGGAATTGTATGCTCGGCTGTGCCGATAAATTGAAAACCAACTGCAGTCGAAACCTGAAAGTCTCCGAGACTATCACCAACATAAACAACTTCACTTGGACTGATTTGGCATAATTTTAGTTTTGAAAGTAATGGTGTAAATACTTTGGGATTTGGTTTTAGGTCAACGGTGTCGTCACCACATTGAATATGAAAAAAACTCTTTTGGTCAAATTTCAATTTTTCCAAATCTTTAAAAAGGGCTTTTCTTCTGACACCGCTAACAATCCCGACTAAGTACTTAGTAAATAGTCGATTAACATTTTCCTCAGCGTCTTCGTAGGCGATTGGTGGATAATTTTCACTAAATTTTTGATATTTCGAAATAATGGTATTAACCTCCTCGACATTTCCAAAAAGTGTTTTGATAAATTCTTCGTACGGTTTGCCAAAAGCCTTTCTGACTGCCTCAAGTGTTAACTCCTGATTATATTCTGACTTGGCAAAATCAGAATACGCCTTGGCTTTACCTTCGATAGTTTTGGTTAAAGTCTCGTCGTAGTCAAAAATTACAGCTTTAATCATAATTTTGATATTTCCCAAACATTGTTATCTGGGTCTTGAAAATATGCGACTGTTTGCCCCCAAGATGTCTTCTCTGTATCCACTATAAAATCTACTCCTTTTGATTTTAGGTTTTTGACTGCTTTAACTACATCTTCAACTTGGAAACAGAGTAGCACACTTCCACCATCCTTCATGTATTGCATTGGTAACATTTCAGTCGCTTGTGATTGTTCCATAATCGCCAGCTCGATATTATCTATCTTAAAATTGGCAAATTTACCGTCGGTAGTATTGATCTCAAGTCCAAGAGTATCTCTATAAAAAGCCAAAGATTTGTTGAAATCTTTAACTAGCAAACAGTTGGCAAACATTTTTTTGAACATAGTAGCGATAATCTATAACTCAGGCATTGTACTAATTTAGAATGTTGGCTTCTAGAGTAGTAAACTACACTAAATGCATGAAATCCAAAAAACTATTTTAGCCAGATTGGTAAACAAAAACGGTCAAAAATATTCAAACCTAACTAGAGGCTACGATTTTGAAGATAATATTGTTTTTCACCTCAAGCAATTATCAAAAGAAGCACTAATAGAAAAGTCTCAAGACAAATACAAAATAACTCCAAAAGGGTTGCGAGAGATTTACTCACTTGGACTGCCAGACTTAGACTTCCCTCGCAAAAAACTATTTTTTTGCGGGCTGGTAATTACTGATGGCGCAGGAAATTTCCTGATAAAAGAACACCCTATGGCCAAAGTAAATTTTTATAATTTACCTAGTGGTGATCCTCGATTCGGAGAAAAAATAGAGGAGTCTTTAGTTCGTATCTTTGAAAAAAATACTGATCTAAAAGTTACGTCAGACAAATTTTCATTTGTTAGTTTGCATTTAAAAATTACCAAAACTCCCGCCGGAGAAGTGCTTTTTGACGACGGTCAAGCAATATATAAAATCGAGGTGAGTATGGGTGAAAAAGAAAAAATGAAATTAGATGATGGTGTTGTCTGGTCTTCACAAAAACAAATTAAAGAAATGGAAAATTGTTGGCCCGAGGTAAAAATGTGTATTTTAGATAAAACTATTCTCCCTTATGCTAGTTATGAGGTTATCTCAGATTACAAATTGTAGTTTTGTATGGACATCCAATCATTTTATCGCCAAGTCCAGACAGAGTTATTCAAACTCCCCGGCAAAGAGAACCCATCCGAACGCAGTTGGGTTCAAAAATATCTCGGCAGTAACAAGCCTACTCGTTGTATCAAAACCGATCTCATTCGCCAGTTAGCCAAAAAAACTGCCAAAGCCAACCCTCTAAATATTAATGAGTTAGTTGAGTTAATCGACAAACTTTATTCAGAAGCTAGTACTTTTGAAGAAACCTCTTTTGCAGCTTCACTTATTGGATTCTATCCTAAGATTATCTCTCAAATTCCTCTCAATAAATTTGACTATTGGTTGACCTTTACCCATGGTTGGGCAGAAGTGGATAGTTTGTGTAGCTCGGATGTTTCGGCAGAAATTATGTTGGAAAATTTTCCAAATTGGTCAAAATTTTTAAAGAAATTATCGACATCAAAAAACATTAACCAGCGTCGCGCTTCAATAGTTTTCTTGTGTAAGCCACTCCGCCAATCAAGTAATTTAAAACTAGCCAATCTATCACTCGAGCTAGTTGAAAAACTAAAATTTGAAACAGATATCCTGATAACAAAAGCAGTTTCTTGGATTCTCCGCTCAATGGTCAAAAACTTTCCATCAATAGTTAGGGAGTACCTTGAAACTCAGGGTCTAACTCTTCCCCGCCTCGCCCTCCGCGAAACCAGGCGTAAAATAGAAACAGGAAAAAAATAATGATATTTTTTTGTAGAGACGTTGCGCGCAACGTCTCTACAATTTAATGTTTTAGTATCTCTCTTCAACAAACGTCAAAGCAAAACCTTTGGCATCACCTCGGCCAGTACGACCAATTCGGTGAATATAATCTTCGTAGTTATTTGGTTGATCATAATTAATTACATGGGAAATATCAGCAATATCTAGTCCCCGTGCCGCCACATCTGTGGCCACTAAAATATTTATTTGGCTAAGTTTGAATGCTTGCAAGACTCTCTGACGTTTATTTTGGGCCTTGTTACCATGAATTGAATCAGCTCTAAAACCTCTCTGAATCAAGGTGGTGGTAATTCTGTCCACCATCATTTTGGTGGCACCAAAGACCAACACTTTTTTGAAATGTTCTTGGGTTAATAGGTCACACAATTTGCTTTCTTTTTGACCACGAGCTACTCGGACCACATCTTGTTCGACGTGAGACGAAGTATCTTGAGTTTTAACTGAAATTTTAGCTGGGTTTGTCAAAAAGGTATCGATTAATGTTTCAATTTTTCGATCTACTGTGGCCGAGAAGAAAAGTGTTTGTCGAGTCTTAGGAATTTGTTGCATAATACCCTTGATATCTTCCACAAAACCCATATCCAACATTCGGTCAACTTCATCTAAAACAACCGTATCAAATTTTGCAAAATTAATTACTCGGCGCTCTGCCAAATCCATAATTCTTCCTGGTGTGCCTACCACAATGTGTGGATCACGACGAATATCCATTATCTGTTCGCGGATAAACGAACCACCAATCGCTAAAGCGATATATATTTTCAAGTCATAGGTAAAAGATCGGAAATCTTGTTTAATTTGTTGTGCCAGCTCGCGAGTTGGCGCCATAATTAAAATTCTGGTATTCGGTTTTTGCAAAATTTTATTGATCAAAGGTAGTGCAAAGGCTGCTGTCTTACCGGTTCCCGTGTTAGCAATTCCCAACACATCTTTACCTGCCATTATCTCTGGAATTACTCTATCCTGAATTGGAGTTGGTTTGGTATAACCCTTACCCACAATATTTTTTTGCAGTACTGGATTAAGTCCAAAATCGGCAAAACTATTTACCGTTACTGCTTCATCAATTGTTTTGAACTCCTCTGCCTTTTTGACAAATAATCTCTCGTCTATTTTTTTAGCAAATCCGGCGCGTTTAGGTCTGCCACCAAAACTTGGACGGTGAGAATGATTATTGTATCCACCAAAACGACGACTGTTGTTGTACATATTTTATTAAATTGTGGCATCCCGATAACACATCGGGGTAATATTTGCCCACAAAATAAATATTTATGTACAGCTATCTGTACCAGGGGCAGTATTATGATTCGTTGCCTAACGTAAAATCAGATGGTAGTCTACCATATATAACAGAATATGCAAATATTCCTCAAAATCCGTCAGATTGTTAGCCAAATACCCCTAGGTAAAGTAACTACTTACGGTTCTATAGCCAAATTAATTGGTACCACCCCAAGAGTTGTTGGCTGGGCACTTCGGGGCAACGAAAACATGTCTATTCCCTGCCATCGGGTAGTCAAAAGTGGGGGAGTGTTAGCCAACCAGTTTTCCTTGGGCAATTGGCCCGAGCAACGTCGCCGTCTCGAAGCCGAGGGGATTAAGTTTAGTGGTCAGCAAATTATTAATTTTATTGACTATCTTAAATATAATCTTTAGCGACGGGTAATGATTGCCAATAAAGCTTCCTTAGGGTCAGAAATAAACCACCACTCGTTAAGAGACACTCGGCGCATTTTAGTTGGATTGTAAATAACCTGTGCCATGTCCGCATCCATATGTCTTAGGTAATCTAGGCTGTCACCATACCTACCATTACTTCCATTAAAACCAACAATTATTGCGGGCTTGCTTACCACGTCAATCTCTCTCATATAAGTTATTATTCCGGGTGTGATATTGGCTGGTCTCACTCCCCTAAAATCATTTTCGTCACACCACACACGTGAATCAGCATCGGACCTGTCAGTTCCAGTCTGAACCACTCTTTCAACTTGGTCTTTTCTAAAAAACCTGATACCTACAGATAGTAATGATTCACTTTTTGCTAATTTTTTTGCCACCGACAATACCTGTCTATGACTTGTGACTTCAACTATTACCATTGACCGTATAGTACCAATAAATCTGCAAAAAATCTTCTAGCTATTCAAATACACTTTGGTTGATAGGTGCCATTTTTGATTCCATCCAGAATTCCTTGCCAGACAAAATCAGTTGGGACATATTTTCGAATTCTCTCATTTTTACATTGGTCAAGTTTCTTAATTTCTCCAAACGACGTGGCCACAAAAATTGCCACCAAAATAATCAACCACACCCCAATTCCCATTGCCCAGTATTCATTTTTCGACATGAAATATTTTAACCCGACTGGACCTTTCTTGCCACAATGCACATAAATAACGGAAACTCTCGCCGGGCTACATCTTCAATTTTAGCCATAGGTCCTTGCGATTTTTTGGGCGACACCCATTCTTCAATCACTTCTATCACCATGCCATTGTCGTGCAACATTTCACTATAGGCTGATATTGGATAATGATAAGACATGCTAATTTGATTATTCTTTTTATCAAACGGACTGGACTCAATCGCAATTTTTAAGGGAGACATGTACTTACTTTCTTTTCGATATTGCACTGTTTTATTTTCATCAACTTCCCAGTCACTATTTTTGGGAATTCTAAAAGCCGGATGGTTTAATACGATAAAAAACCTACCATCCTTGGCCATTAATTTGTCTACATTCCTCATCAATTTAAACGGACTCTCCAAATTTTGTAATGCCAGCACTACAGTTATATGGCTAAATCCGGTTTCAACTATGGGAATAGTTTTAGTGGCATCGGCCACCCCAAATACATGGCGGGGATTTTTATCGAGTCTCTTTGCTTCTTCAATTAAATTTGGCGCCATGTCTGCTCCCCAATAATATATTTCAGGGGGCAATGCCCTAGCCAATACACCCTGTCCACAGCCCAAATCCAAAACTTTTGATTTATTATCCAGTTTCATCAGTCGAAGTAGGTTTGGCAACACCACCTCACGGTGATAAAAGTGCCCTTCCTCACCGACAATTTCTTTGTACCACCCACCCACATTTTTCCATGAAGTATCTGTTGTCATGATGCATATTATATATTTTTTTATTGTCTGGGTGCGACTCTTTGTTTTGGTTATCAACAATTGTTTGAAATATCATGTAGAGACGGGGCATGCCCCGTCTCTACTAATAAATCTCAAACTCTCGCCACCTAAAATTGGCATAGCCTCACCCAATCATCAAAACCTATCAAATTATATCTCATAGTGCTATACTATCTCCCAATATGGTAAAAACAATCAAAGCAGGTCTGATTGTTGCACTAGCAATAATCGAAGTGTTCTTTATTAATTCTAAATTTTTTCAGAATAAAATTGTTTCTGAGGCAAAATGGAATTCTCCCACCCCAACTCGAACCCCAACTTCAACTCGCACACCTACACCTACTCGCACCCCAACCCCTACCCCCACTTCAAATCATCACGATGATGATTGTGACGATAATCAACATGGCCGTCATGGTCGTCATGACGATGATGATTGTCGCCCTACCAACACACCCACTCGTACCCCAACGGCCACGAAAACTCCCTCACCCACGATTACTTCAAATCCCAGCCCTACAGCTACTATTTCTCCATCAAATACCCCAACAGTTACTCCAACTCTAAATTGTGAACAGACTGAGAGTTGTCAAATAATTCCCACAGTCACACCCTTTGTCTCGCCAGAGCCAACGGCGCAGGTGGAGAATCAAACCCCTCAACCTTCAAATAATTCGAACAACAATCCTCCTTCATGCAATGATTCAGATCCCGGTGCACCTCAAAATTTAGTGGCCATTGCTCTCGGTGGAGGTAAAGTTTTGTTAACTTGGAATCATGCTCCTGGCAATCACACTAGCTATGCTGTTGGTTATGGCCCAACTACCGGCAACTATATATATGGTGATCCCAATGTTGGTAACGTCACCACTTACACTGTCAAGGCCCTCAATCCTGGTGGCAAATATTGTTTTTATGTTCAGGCCCAAAACGGTTGTCGTGGTGGTAGCCCGAGTAATGTAGTTTGTACCAACCAAAATGTTGGTGGTTTTCGAGTACTAGGAGCTAGAACAAACAACAATCCGCTAATTGATGGCATCAAAAATAGTTATGGTGGATCAGTTCTCGGCACTTCTTCTGAATTAGCAGCTACTGCCGAAGTGGTCTATTCCACCGAGAAACTTCCTTCAGGAAATACTCTCGACACTAATCAAGCGCTAATTATTCCCTCCCTTAATTTAAACCAACCAATTTATTTACCCCAAAAAATTGGCGATCAATTTATTGTCGGTCACAACGAAGTTTTACGTGAGGGCAACCTCTACTACGGCCACAATGGCTATGGTGTCTTTAGCCAGTTATTTACTCTAAATATTGGTGACAAAGTCATGACTGAAAATAACGGTTTGGTATCAACCTACCAAATCACCGACAAGCTTTTTGTCGACAAATCCCAAGTCGACTCAATTAAGACAACTGGTGATCAAATTGCCCTAATGACTTGTAGTGTCACTTATCCTAACTCTCGCATTATTGTTAAAGCTTCAATTATCAAATAATGAAAAAATATATCCTCCCTTCTCTTTTAGTTCTAGGTGTACTTTGTGGTTATTTAATCTATCGTCGTCCAACAATGTTTCGTCGAGCTGAGCCTCAGGTTTCCTCTGACTCAATCAACAAACTTCCTGCTGGCTGGTCTGCTGTTGAGGCCAAAAACGTAGCTTTAAAATTAGAAAAAAATACTAGTGGCATCAAACCCCAAATAGTCAAAACTATCAATCAGTCATCTGAAGCTACTGCTCCAGCCAAATATACTGATAGTTTAATTGCTGGCGCTACTTCAGCCATCCCTTCTCTCACCATCACCGATGATAAAAGAAAATCTTCAGAAAATTTATATACGGCCAATTTATCTGGCTATTACTACAATCAAAAAGTCAAAATCAGCTTGATTCAACGAATAAAAATTCAAAAAGATCAGGTTTCTGTTCTAACCGCTTCTTTCACCGGCGATTTGAATACCGAAATCAACTCGATCCTCGACAATCTATAACATTTTTTCAACTGCTTCCCAGTTGACTAACGACCACCACTTTTCTACATAAGTTTTGCGGTCATTGAGGTAATCAAGATAGTAGGCATGTTCCCATACATCCAAAGCCAAGATTGGCAAACAGCCATTAAGCGCCATTAAATTATGTTTCTCTAGTTGCCCTGTAGTCAGTACTTCGGGAGTCTTATACATTACTGCCCAGCCCGAGCCTTCCACTGTGGTCGCGGCAACCGTAAATTCTTTTTTAAAAGCCTCGAAACTACCATAACCTCGGTTAATTTCTTCAAGCATTTTTCCAGTCGGTAAATTATTTTCAGTTGGTGCCCGCATACAGTTCCAAAAAATATCATGCATCATTGCTCCGTTGGCATTAAAACTAAAATCGCGCATTACTGCTCGGGTATCAATTTCTATCTCACCAGCTCTGGCCTTAGCTAATTTTTCTGTCGCTACGTTGGCCGCTGTCACATAGGCCGCATGGTGTTTATCGTGATGCAACTCCATAATTTTACGGCTAATAACTGGTTCGAGCGCCTCGTAGGCATAGGGTAGGGGATTTAGTTTAAACATACTTATATCATTTTAGTCGTAGTTCAGTCTCACGGTCAAGTGGTAAAATTAACCAAATGAAAAAATTCATTCCACCACTAATAATTTTATTGTCGTTTGCTCTAGCTATCATTTCGTTTCCTTACCTGCCACCTACTATCGTCACTCATTGGGGAATCAATAACAATGTAGATGGCTATTCATCCAAAAGCTTTGGTCTATTCTTTTTACCAACATTATTAATTTTGTTGTATTTTCTGTTTTTATTTTTACCCAAAACCGATCCGTACAAACACAACTTTGCTCAGTTCAAAAAATACTACGATAATTTTGTAAATTTAGTCTTTGTCTTTTTATTCTATATATACTTTTTGACGATTGCTTGGAATTATGGATTTGAATTTAATTTAACTCAGTTTTTATTACCAGCACTTTCTTTAATTTTTTATTATGCCGGGGTTCTTAATCAAAAAGCCAGGCGCAACTGGTTTGTCGGCATTCGCACCCCCTGGACTTTGAGTAGTGAATCAGTCTGGAATCAAACCCACCAAGTCGGCGGTAAGCTTTTCAAACTTAGCGCCTTAACTTCATTGTTGGGAGTCTTTTGGCCCACACTGTCTGTCTATTTTTTAATGGTGCCATTATTTGGCTCTGTGATATTTGTTTTTGTTTACTCCTACTTTCTTTATCGACGGGAAAATGACTAAGTTCTTTTTGTTTCTAGTTTCGTTTTTCAATGTTCACACCACCTCAGTCGATTCGCCAAAATTTATTTCGTACGTCAGCCACGGACCGCGAACCCAACCAAATATTGCCTTAACTTTTGATGCTGACATGACCCCCGGTATGGTAGAAGAATTAAAACAAGGTAAAGTAAAGTCATGGTACAACGATAAAATAGTCGAAATTTTGGAACGGGAAAAAATTCCCGCCACAATTTTTATGTCCGGTATGTGGGCCGAGCTTTATCCAGATATATCACGTCAATTAGCTAGTAACCCACTGTTTGAAATTGCCAACCATTCTTACTCTCATCCTCGTTTTGCTGACCAATGCTTCGCCCTACCTGCTATGCCCACCTGGGGTGGTGACGGGGAGTTTGAAAAATCCCAATCAGCCATCAAAAAAATCACTGGTATTACTCCCAATTTTTTTCGTTTTCCGGGTGGTTGCCAAACTGATACTGATATTAAACTGGCAAATAGGTACGGCTTAACCGTTGTTGGTTGGGATGCCGCCAGCACCGATTCTTTTAACGACAATCTCCCGGCAATTATTAATAGTATCAAAACCAAAACCCAAAATGGTTCGATTTTACTCTTCCATTTTCATGGCAACAAAAATGCCCCTCACTCTGCTGAGGCCCTCGAGGCTACCATTCCCTATCTCCGATCCAAGGGCTTTAATTTTGTTAAATTATCCGAGTTATTAAATTAACGTCATTGCGAGGCCGAAGGTCGTGGCAATCTCGTTGGGATTGTGTAGCCTGTCCCCTTTGGGGATCGTATGATAAGACTCCTCGCAATGACGATTCTGCGCTATAATCAACCAATATGATTATTATCAAAACTCCCGAACAAATCGAGGGAATTAGAAAATCTTCTAAATTGGCAGCCGAGACTCTAATTTTTGCCTCAAAGTTTGTCAGAGAGGGGACTTCAACTGAAGAACTAAATACTGCTGTCCATAAATTTATTCTTGATCATGGCGCAATTCCTGCCCCACTAAATTACAATGGCTTCCCCAAAAGCCTCTGCACTTCTATCAATAATGTGGTTTGCCACGGTATCCCGTCCCCCAAAGATATCCTCAAAACCGGCGATATCATCAACCTCGATATCACCACTATTTTAAACGGTTATTATGGCGACACCTCCGCCTCATATCCGGTTGGTCAGGTGGATAAAAAAGCCTCCCAATTGCTCGATCGGACCCGCCAATCACTAGACTTAGCGATTTCGGCACTCCGACCTGGCAAAAACATCAATGATTGTGTCGGTAAAGTTATCGACAACTATCTTCGTCAATATGGTTATGGTATCGTCCGCGACCTAGGTGGGCACGGCGTTGGAGTCAAGTTTCACGAAGATCCGTTCGTTTATCATTTTGCCAACCGTTCCGACGACACTGTCTTAAAACCAGGCATGATTTTTACCATTGAGCCAATGGTCAACGCTTCTTCCGACTGGCAAGTAGTGTTGGACAAAAATGATGGTTGGACTATCCGCACTCATGACGGTTCACTTTCTGCCCAATTCGAACATACTGTTTTGATAACCGAAAATGGTTGTGAGGTATTAACTCGACTCTGATATCTTCTCCGTAGAGACGCACCATGGCGCGTCTCTAACAAAAAATATCAAAGTTAAATCAAATTCCAAAGTTATACCAGACCAGACAAAACGTCATTCCCGTTTCAATAAATTGTCATTCCCGCGAAGGCGGGAATCTATATTAAAATAAATTGTGTCATTCATCATTGCCTTTATTGTTTTTCTCACCTGGTCTTTCTATCGACTAGCTTTTCCTGAAAGTTTATATCTCGACGAATTTTTGCTCAAACCTCTCATTTGGCTACTACCGATATACTTGATCACCAAATTCAAAAATCTCGGCTTCGTTAATAAAAAAGTTTTTCAAAATATTTTAATTGGTCTAGGGGTTGGTTTGGTCTTTTCCCTCGAGCGGCTATTTACCAAACATTTTGAATTTCAATCAACCCAAATATTTTTAACTATTTTAGTTTGCCTGGCCACTGCCCTTACCGAAGAAATATTTTTTCGCGGTTTTTTGCTCAATCGTTGGTTAAAATTTTTTAAGCCCTCATGGCTGGCCCTAATTGCCAATGGTTTATTTTTTACTTTTACTCACCTACCTCTGGCAATTTTTCAGCTCCACTACTCAGGTTACGATTTATTAACTTATTGTATTAGTAACTTTGTATCTGGTTTTGTTGATATCTATTTATTTTTTGTCACCGGCTCAATTTACGCTCCCATTGCCAACCACTTTGTCTGGAATGTCTTTTCCACCATTTTTAGATAGAATACACCATGGTACTTCTTGATGGTAAAACACTTGCCAATAAAATAATTTCCAATCTCCAGCCTCGAGGCACACTCCACATAATCTTGGTGGGGGACAATCCTGCCAGTCTCAAGTATGTGTCTCTTAAACAACAAAAGTGCCAAGAGATTGGTCAGGACTGTGTTATCCACTCCTTGCCCCAAACAATTTCTGAACAAGAAATCATTTCTCTAATTAATAATCTAAATAATAATCCCCAAGTTACCGGATTTTTTGTCCAACTTCCGCTACCAAGTAATCTTGACAAAAATATAATTTTATCATCCATAGTTCAATCGAAAGATGTTGATGGGCTTACTCCAAATTCACCCTACACCCCAGCAGTAGTTAAAGGTATTGTTCATCTTCTAATTGAATACCAACTCCTCCCTACGGTAAAAACTGCGGTAATTATCAACGATTCAAATTTGATTGGCAAACCTTTGGAAAAATTTTTATTATCCAAAAAAATTCAAGTTACACTTTGCAATGAATTCACCAAAAATATCTCAGAAATCAGCAGGGGAGCCGATCTTCTTATTTCTGCCACCGGCGTCAAAGGCCTCGTGACCAAAGACTATATCAAACCCGGTGCCATAGTGATTGATGCTGCCAGTGGTGATGTAAATTTTACCGAAGTTTCAGAAGTAGCTGGCTATATCACCCCAACCTATGGCTGTATTGGGCCACTCACCATCGCCTGCTTACTTGAAAATCTAACTTCACCACCTACTGCTATACTAACTTAAGTTTCTCATTAGTAATTATTAATTAGTAATTAGTAATTTTTTTTATGCGAATTCAACTTTTTGATCGAGGCTTGCCTCAAGGTAAAAAATTATTTGCTGATTTGGAAGTTGTCTGCAAACGTCTTCAAATTGAAAACGAACCCGAGTATTCCAAAGATCTCAACAAAGCTTACGCACGAGGCTACCAAGGCAACACTATTTTGCTAATCGACAACGAAGTCGCTTTGATCGACCGCTACCCTTCTCAAAAAGAACTGGAAAACATTGTTAATGATTTTTTAAAGTAAGTCGGGTTTGGGCAAGCAAAACCCCTACTTTACCGAAACGTGGTATGAATCATTTAGCCAATTTTTTGGATTATTAACGATATATTTAGTGTAAGCTTCAAACTCATCTTTATTTCTAATAATATGTTCGTGATAATTTCTTTGCCAAATTTTTGCTAAAGAATTAAGTTTTTGATCGTTTATTACTTTTAGCCAGTCAGTTACGACTCTCGATTTAAATGTGGCAATAATTTTCCCCAAACTTACATTTTTTATTTGATATCTCATTGTCAATATAAAGTGGATATGGTTTGGCATTACCACATATTCACCTAACCTAGTATTGGCAAAGTCACCAGAAATTTTTAATAAATTATCTTCAATAATCTTTTTTAATTCTGGATATTTTTCGAAATAATAACCAAATTTATTGGCACAAATGGTCACCATAAAACAATTTGGTTTTGTGTAATCTACTTTTTGTCGTCGAATAGTATGCCTACCGTTTAAAAGTCGCATATACAATTTTAGTAAAGTAGGGGTTTGGCTTGCCCAAACCCGATACAGCCAAGGTAAAGTAGGGGTTTGGCTTGCCCAAACCCGATACAGCCAAGGTAAAGTAGGGGTTTGGCTTGCCCAAACCCGATACAGCCAAGGTAAAGTAGGGGTTTGGCTTGCCCAAACCCAAAGTTGCCAAAGTAAAGTAGGGGTTTGGCTTGCCCAAACCCGATACAGCCAAGGTAAAGTAGGGGTTTGGCTTGCCCAAACCCGCTAAATATCAAAAATTCTTTTCGCATTCCCATCAATCAATTCCTCAGTTTCTTTCAAGCTCATCACCCAAATCTCTGCCACTTTTTGATAAATAAATTTTACATACTCCGGATAATTTTTTTCACCCCGATGGGGGATGGGGGTCAACTCTGGACTGTCAGTCTCGAGCACTAGCCTGTCCTTCGGTATATTTTTTACTACTTCCTGCAATCCCGCTTCATAGGTTAAATTTCCATCGATACCAAAGAACCACTCTCCGGGTAGCTCCAAAACTTTTTTAATTCGCTTAATTCCCCCACTATAACAATGAATTGCTCCTCGTAAGTTTTTGTAACTTTTCAACACTTCCAACGTTTCGTCCATCGCCTTCCGACTATGAATTATCAACGGCTTATCATATTTCAAAGCCAAACAAATTTGCGCCCTAAACATAATTTCTTGAGAATGTCTATCGTAGTTTTCGGCACTAAAGTCTAGTCCACATTCCCCTACCGCAACAATTTCTTTATTTTGACTTAGTAATTCTTCTAAATTAGTAATTAGTAATTCGTAATTAGTAATTAATTCTTGCGGATGTACCCCCACCGATGCCTTTAATTTGTCATTTGACATTTGTAATTTGACATTTTCTTTTGAGTCTTCCAAATTGCTTGCCGACAACACCGCAAACTCTAGGCCCTTAATTTTAATATCCTCAGTGTTTCTTAGGTGGCAATGTGTATCAATCATTTATCTCTTCCCCCACCACTCCCTCAACTCTATAAATTAATTCACCATCTTTATTTTTCCCTAGTTCCAGCCCAGAGCACAGCATTCCTTCCGATTCGACTCCATGAACCTTGCCTTTTTTAATTTTTCTCTTGCCGCCATTAACATCATTCACCCTCGATCCCGGCAGTGCCACTGGTACTTTTTCGCCAACTTTTAGACTTAAATCTCCACAAACAATTTTTAGTTCTTTGGTTCCTACATCGACCGTAATTTTTTGAATTGTCTTGTCTGGCAATTTTTCTATATTTTTTATCTCCCCAATCACGATTTTATTTATCAACAAATTTGGAGCCATTTTGGGAACTTCCACCCGCGGAAAAAGCGAACTTTCTAGTGGTTTAACTTCACCATCAAAACAATCTTCTATTTTTTTAGAAACATCAGGCATGACTGGTTTTAAATAAAATGCCACCTGTCTTAAGTTGTTCACACACTCAGTCAACACCTCGATTCTTTTTGGGTCATCTGCCTCCAATTTCCATGGCATCACCTCATTTAGTCTGTTGTTTGATTTATCAATAAATTTTTCAAATACCCACCCTATCGCCTCATCCAGTTTTAAACTATTCACTAATTCCAAATAAGTCCCCCTTTCGTCAAAGGGGGAGGTCTCCGCCTTCGGTGGAGACAGGGGGATTTTGATTGCGAGTTTACACACTCTCGACACCAAATTACCCAAGTTGTTCGCCAAATCTGCATTATATCTTTCCACAAATCTACCAATACCGACATCAGCATCGTTTTCCGCTGGAAACGATCGGGCGATTAAATATCTGGTGCCATCAACTCCAAACAAGTCTATTAATTGTTTCGGACTAATCACATTACCCAAACTTTTAGACATTTTTTGTCCGTCGATCATATAAAAACTATGAGTATATGTCTTTTTTGGCAACCCAATTTTGGCCGACAACAACATTGCTTGCCAAATAACCGTGTGGAACCACAAAATTTCTTTTCCGAGCAAATGCAAATCTGCTGGCCAAAAGTCTTTTTTGCCTTCGACAAATTGGGTGGCGCTGTAGTAATTAATTAAGGCATCAAACCATACGTACGCAGTTTGTTTTTTATCCCACGGTAGGGGAATCCCCCATGACACATTTTCTCGAGATAGTGATATGTCAGTCACTCCCCCCTTCAATTTTGCCAACACCTCAGCTCGCTTTCCTTCCGGGAAAATATAATTTTCTTTTTCAATAATTTCTATAATTTGTGGGACAAACTTTGACAATTTAAAAAACCAGTTTTCTTCCGACTTTTTAACTGTCTTCTCCGGTGGATGAAGTGGGCAGTGTCCATCGACCAAGTCAGTTTCGGTCAAAAATTTCTCACAACCAATACAGTAATACCCTTCATACTTCGCCTTGTAAACATCACCCGCATCGTAAATTTTCTGCAACAATTCTGCCACCACAACTTCGTGTTGGGGATTTGTTGTCCTTATAAAATAATCATAGCTAATGTTTAAATCTTTCCAAGCAGTTTCAAAAGTCGGGGCAATTTTATCGCAGTAAGTTTGAGGGTCCAACCCTTCTTTTTCAGCACACTCAGCAACCTTTTGACCATGTTCATCAGTCCCCGTCAAAAAAAACACATCGTCTCCCGCCTGGCGATGAGTTCGCGCCAAAATATCAGCCACTACAGTAGTGCAGGTATGCCCAATATGAGGCACATCGTTTATATAATAAATCGGGGTGGTAACGTAAAATTTTTTGTTCATTAAAGATATTAAAATAATTAAGTATACAACTCAATTATTTTGACATCTTTTCTTTGGCTGTTCGTTTAGTTGGTACTTTCTTGACAACTTTTTTTACCACAGCTTTTGTTTTTACTTCAGCTTTTGGTGCTGAAAGCATTTTTGAAAGACGTGATTTTATTCTGGCTGCCTTATTTATATGCATCAAGCTTTTTTTGACGGCTTTATCCACAAATGAGGCTACTTCAACCAAGCCTTTTTCTGTCGGCTTAACCAAATATTCTTTTATTACAAGCTTAAGCTTGTTTTTAAAAAAGACGTTAGTCTTGTGATTTTTTACTGCTTTTCGCAGTGATTTTTTTGCTGATCTTCCAATTGGCATAGATGGGATTATACCATATAATAACCTGATGAAAATAGGCCACCACTTGTTGAATCTTGGCTCTCGAAAACAAAACAGCATTTTATCTGCCTCACTGGTTTTAGGAGTAACTTTTGGTCTGTCCGCTTTACTTGGCTTATTTCGTAGCAAATTTCTATACGCCTATTTTTTTAATTGCTGTGTCTTGCAACTTGATGCCTATAACGCCGCTTTTCGACTTCCCGATCTAATTTTTAAACTTTTGGTCACCGGAGCTCTGTCCGCCTCATTTATTCCAGTATTTAGTAGCTATCTTCACAAAGACGAGCGAATGGCCAACAAGATTGCCTCAACTATCATAAATTTACTTTTGTTGGTGTTTATTGTCATTTCTGTGATCGTCTTCATTTTTGCTCCATTTTTTAACTCAATTATAGCTGCCGGATTCTCTGCCGAACAGATAACTTTAATGACTGAACTTACTCGGATTCTTTTGTTCGCTCAAATATTTTTCCTGATCAGCAATTTTTTCACTGCCATTCTACAGGTTCATCAAATATTTATCGTACCGTCTTTATCCCCCATTGTTTACAACCTTGCAATTATTGTGAGTATATTCACACTAGCTCCAATTTTTGGAATTTACGGTATAGCTTACGGTGCTGTAATTGGGGCTATTTTGCATTTTGGTATTCAACTTCCTTTTATAAAAGGTACCGGGTTTAACTACGCAATTGTCATCAACCGAAATCTTTCCGGAGTCAAGGAGGTTATTCGTCTAATGTTCCCCCGCACTCTTTCGCTTGGTCTAGGAGAAATTGAAAACACCATTACCTTGTTTTTTGCGAGCTCACTCTCGGCTGGATCAATCTCTCTTCTTAATTTGGCAATGCAAATAATGTATCTTCCTAGTCGTATTTTTGGCACCACCATCGGTCAGGCATCTTTGCCAATTCTCTCGAAAAACATTGCTCGCAACGAAATCGATCTCTTTCGCAATACTGTCCGTAAAACCATTCTTCAAAGCCTTTTTATTGCCGTCCCACTGACGACATTGTTACTAGTTCATCGGGTAGCCATAATTCGTTTGGCATTTGGTGCTCGCGAATTTCCCTGGAGTGCCACCCTCATAACTGCCAAAACTCTAGCCTATCTTACCCCGGCTATTGTTGCCCAAGCTGTTATTCAAATCCTTGTTCGAGCTTTTTATGCGCTTCACGACACCAAAACTCCTTTACGAATATCCTTTATTTCCTTAATTGCCAACATCGGCACCGCTTTTTTCTTTATTAACTATACAGATTTAGGAATACTTGGACTCGCCTTGAGCGCTTCAGTTGGTAATATAGTTCAATGTCTTGGACTATTAATAATTTTCATCAGAGTTATCGATGGCACCGGCTGGCTTAAAACTTTGTTAAATTTTGTAAAAATTCTTTTCGCCTCGGTATTAATGGGACTCTCTACCTGGCTTAGCCTAAGGGTTTTTGATTTGTTCGTTTTTGATACTTCCAAAACTCTACCGCTTCTTATTTTGTT
This sequence comes from Candidatus Shapirobacteria bacterium, assembly GCA_018062705.1. GTDB lineage: Bacteria > Patescibacteriota > Microgenomatia > UBA12405 > UBA12405 > JAGORQ01. The sequence continues at coordinate 22,238 of JAGORQ010000001.1, read as the reverse complement.
TTGTTTTACTTCTGTCGTCGGACTCACCGTTTTTATCCTATCAGCCAATCTTTTTCAAGTCGAAGAAATCACTGACTATCAAAAATATCTTAACCGCGTCAAAGCATTTATCGCAAAAAAATAAATTCCCATATATACTGTTTATATGGTGCAAAAAAAGGAGCTCTCACTTCTTCCCGAATCAGAAAATCCTACCTCACTAATTGCCCGAATTACTAATTGGTTAACTTCGGTCGGTCGTTTTGTCATTGTCTTCACTGAGCTGTTTGTGATCCTCGCTTTTATTTCCCGTTTTTGGCTCGATCGAAAAAATTCAGACTTATCAGAAATTATTCGTCAACGACGGGCCATTTTGGAAAGTACTCAGCCTTTTGAAAAAGATTATCAATTACTTCAAAATCGACTAAGTTTTATCAAGAAGTTTTATCTTTTACAGCCAGATTACTCAAGTAGCCTTAGCAGTCTGGTAGAAAGTACACCTCCCGATATTTTGTTTAATAAATTATCAATTAATAGTGATCCTGTAACCAAGGTTTTATCGGCTAAGCTTGCCTTAAATGCCTATCAAGAATCATCAATCGTCGACTTTATTACCAACTTATCTCTCAATCCTAATATCGACAAAGTTAATATCGACAGTATTGAAAAGAAAGCCAAAGAAATAAAATACACAATTTCAGTTACATTACAATTTAAAAAAGCATAGTGGCTTCATTACTAACCAATTCTTATTCGACCGTCAAACCACTCTATGATTACCTGCAAAAACAGCGGGAAAATCAGCGGTTTACCAAGGCTATCGAAATTGGTGCTACCTTTTTTCTAATTTCTTTTTTTCTTATTTTTGCTATTCGTCCCACCATGTTAACTATTTCTGCGTTACTTGGTGATATTAAATCAAAAGAGTTGTCAAATCTCCAAATGAAAAATAAAATCGACGACGTTATGCGTGCCCAAGATGCCTTTTCAACCATCCAAGAAAGGTTTCAGATTGTCGAATCAAGCCTCCCCTCCCGACCAAATTACTTTCAGTCATATAACGAAGTTCAAACTTATGCCACCAGTTCTGGTATAAAAATTGATTCTTTGGTTTTAGGTCTTGATGATACTGTAGACAAGCTGAATCCCAAAATAAAAACTTATTCAACCGCTATTAGTGTTAATCAGCCATTTGATATTGCACTAAAATTAGTCAGTGATTTATTAAATGGACGACGCCTACTTTCTATTAATGGTATAAATTTTACAGTTACCGAAAAAGATAATTCTGGTGACCCGGGGATAGCTGGGCTTGTAAACACAACTTTTTCACCAACGTTTTATTTTTGGAATGAAACCAATGAAAAAAAGTAGAATTTCTAAATATTTTTTAATAGTCAGTGTTTTTACTTTTTTGGCAATTTTCGTTTATCTAGTATCTCAAAGTTACAATAATTTAATGAAGCCAATCGAGGAAGTTAAAAACAATACCATCTTAAAACCCATCAATCCAAATTTAGACGTATCGGTTATAGATCTAATAGAGAAAAGGAATCCAGACACTCAATGAAAAATGAACGTCGAATACCATCAATAATTGGGGTTCTTTTGTTACTAGTTGCTATCGTTGGTGGAGTTTATCTTACCAATTCTAAAACTAGTGTCCAAACGAAAGCTAGTGGTGACTGCTCACCAACTGGCCTGCAAATTACCAACCTTACCAACAAGTCGGCCGATATTTCTTTTACCACTGCAGCCACATGTAATTCAAACTTGCAAATTGACGGCAAAACCTACGCTGATGCTCGATTTAGCAATAGCAATAAAAGCGAGATTCCAATTCGAACACATTATTTTCAAGTTGATAATTTAACCGCTAGTACAAATTATCGATTCCTAATTATTTCCGGTGGACAGAATTTCAATTTTCCAGATTTCAATTTAAGCACCGCAACCACACCTTCAACCAACGTTCCTGCATCAAAACTGGCCTGGGGTAAGGTTTTTTCTTCGACTGCCACCCCAGCTGTATATGCCATTGTTTATTTAAATATCCCGGGTGCTCTGCCACTATCTTCATATGTGACCACCGACGGAAATTGGAATATTCCTCTATCGGCAAGTTTTAATGAAGCCAAAAACAACTGGTTCACAATTATTCCATCTACCCCAGAAGATATTGTGGTCATTTCTGATGACGGTCTCCCAACTCAAATTTCCAACAACACCGACAACAACAATCCAGTTCCAGACATTACAATTGGTCAAGACTCTTTTACCACCCCAACACCCTTTACTCAAACCGGTCTTACAAACGTCGATCAAGCAGTTAACCAAATTAAACTTTCTATTAAAAATCCATTAAATCAAGAAAAAATATCCACTAGTCGTCCTGATTTTTTTGGTACAGCCACCCCCCAGACCAGTTTAAGCATTTTAGTTAAATCAAAAACAACCACCAGTGGCACAGTATCCGCCGACAATACAGGTCAATGGCATTGGTCACCCCCAGCTAGCCTGGTTGATGGTGACTATACTATTACAGTTTCGTCATCAACTGAGGAGGTTACTACTAGTTTTTCAATTCTAAACTTAGGCAGTGGTGACAATACAATTGCTTTTTCTGCCTCTTCTTCGGCAACTATAGCACTACCTTCACCGACTATTGTTCCAACAACTGCTGTTATGCCGACTATTACACCAACAATTGAACCCACTCCAACTGAAATTGTCAGAGTGTCCCACCCAAGTACAGCCTCAGGCACACCAGTCTCCGGCTCTACTTCTGTGACCACAGCAATTATATTAACTTCTATGGTGTTGTTCGTTGTATCTTATCTCTGGTATAGTCATTACTAGAGTATTAAGTTAAATATAATTGTGAACCTCAAAAAACTATTGATTCAAAAAAAATACCATTTATTGGTATTGGTTTTTTCGGTTTTGTCACTAGTTGGTGCAATTTATTTATCTAGTCAAAATCAAGACCTTAGAAATAAAGCCACTTATTCTTGTGCCCCCGGCAATTTGGGGACAATGTGTCGTAATGCCAGTAATCAAGTCTGTCAAGTCTGGCGAAATGCTGACTGCACTACACTTTGTAACCAAAATTGTGGTGTATTTCAGAATACTTGTACGCCAGGTCGAAACGGAGGCACTTGTGTTGGAGCAAATGGATGCCACGGTAGTATCTATCAAGATTTAAATTGTAATTCCAGTTGTGTTTGTGACAATGTCCCTGTACCAACACAATTTTTTCCACCGTCTACTGGCACCACTAATCCAAACGATGTCGGTTCTTCCACTGGGTGTGCCTCAATTGGAGTTGTTAGACAAGGTTCATGTTTTATTGCAGTCAGAGGTACCCTAAATGCTAATTCATACACTTGTTCGGGAACTACAAACATGGGTAATGGTTGTCAGGACAATGGAGTCAACGTCACCAGCAATATAATTTGTTTACAGGACAATATTTGTGGCACTCAACAGATAGATGTCGTTGGCGCTACCACCAATTCCTGTTTTATGAGTAGAATTAACAGTTCAACTAGTTGCACTCCTCCATCCTCTGGTGGTGCCACAGTTCAGCCAACTACTCCTCCAATCTTACCTTCAAATACCCCAAAACCAACGAGTACCAACACACCCACAATCACTCTCACACCTACTGTCACACCAACTCGTACACCTAGCCCCACCCGCACCCCGTCACCGACTCGCACGCCCACACCAACAAACACACCTACCTTAACTCCCACCCGTACCCCCACGCCCACCAACACCCTAACTCCAACCCTCACTCCTACAGGTACACTTAAACCAACTCTAACTCCCACCCGTACCCCCACTCCCACCAACACACCATCACCCACCAAAACACCTGTCCCGACTAGCACCACTCGACCAACTTCAACGCCTACCAACACCCCCACACCAAAACCTCAGGTTTGCGGTGCCTACCCTTGCGGAGACGATCGACCGTGCGCTTCTGGTCTTAGTTGTATTACCGCCAGTAACGGTAGTAATTATTGTTCCAAGCCAGAATATGTTCAAACTTGTACCGATACCCCAAATTATACAAACTGTTGCCAACCTCAAGGACCAACCCCTACCAGAATAGTTTTACCAAATTCTGGATTTGAATTTCCGGCTCAAGCATTAACCATAATAGGCAGTATTATTACCCTGTTTGGAATCTTTTTAATCCTCTAACATGAATCACACTGAAAAATATAGCCTTTTAGCTTTATTCGAGGCATTACGGCCGGCACAATGGATTAAAAACCTAAACTTGTTTGCCTCTGCAATCTTAAATGGTCAACTTTTCAATCCGGTTGTCTTCGTTCAAAGTGTTTTGGCGACAATTAGTTTTTGTCTTTTATCTTCCTCTTCTTATTTAGTAAACGATATTGTTGATGTCGAAAAAGACCGCCACCATCCTTATAAAAAGAATCGACCAATTGCTCGGGGTGATGTACCCATACCTTTGGCTATTTTTACAGCAGTCGCCCTAACCTTTGTTGGTCTTTCATTTGCTGTGGTTGTCAACAGTGGTTTCTTTTTGCTGGCGGTGATATTTATTGTCCTCCAATATTTTTATTCTTTTGTTCTCAAGAAAAAAGCCATAATGGACATCATTGGAATTGCTTTTTTCTTTATATTAAGAGCGTTTGCTGGAGTAACCGCTACTGGTTACCATTTACCAATTTGGATTATGTTGACCGTTATTTTCTTGTCGTTATTTATCGCTAGTGGGAAGCGTCGGAGCGAGTTAGTAAAAACCGGCACCAAAACCCGCTCTTCTCTCGAGGGTTATGGTCGCAACCTGCTAAATTTTTATACCACCATGTTCGCAGTTTGCACTCTGATTACTTACTCTATGTTTACTTTCTTCGAAGAACAAGTTCATTTTCAAGGTTATCTGCAACAATTTTTTCTTGATAATTTCCCCGGGGCTATCGACCGCAAATGGTATATGATTACCATCCTTCCGGTAATTTTTGGAATTATGCGCTATGGTCAAATAATTTTTGAAATGCAGGAGGGGGAGCGTCCCGAAAGAATTATCGCCACCGACATTCCTCTTTTAATATCTGTGGTTACTTGGGGATTGCTAATGATCGGTATCGTCTATGTTTTCTAAGTCATTAGTCAGACGCTGGTTTTATATTTCTATAATTGTATTGGCGATTTTTACCCGTTTTATAAAGCTAGATTGGGGTAATGGATATTATTTTCAGCCAGACGAAAATAATATGGCTTCAGCCCTGTCTCAGCTCTCCACCACCTCATTAAACCCTCACTTTTTTGCTTATGGTCAATTTCCACTTTACTTAGGATTTATTGCTCTCCGAATAGTTAATTTACCAAACACTTTTACCAATTCAATTATTGCACTCCGTTTTATTTCAGCAATTTATTCTCTACTTTTTCTATTATTTTTTCATAAGCTTGCTAAACTTTTATTTCCTAAATATAGTACAGCTCCGTTAATTCTCTTACTAATAAGCTCCCCTGGACTTATCCAAATTGCCCATTTTGGTACTACCGAAGCTTTGCTTTGTCTAATTTTTACCATCAACATTTATTTTTCGCTAAAAATTATCAAACAGCCAAAATTTATCTACTTCGTTCTCATCGGCTTGGTTACCGGTGTCGGTTTTGCCTCCAAGATTTCTTCTCTGGTTTTCTTTGCTCCGCTAATTTTTAGTAGCCTCTTTATTTTCTTTAAATCACCCCATAAACCACTTTTATTTTTTGGATCATTATTTTCGCTGGTAATTTCATTGGTGTTTGGAATTTTGCTTTCACCTTACAACTTAATCGAATATTCTAACTTTGTTTCCGCTATGAAATATGAAACCACGGTGGCTATCGGTGCCACTCCTGTTTTTTATACTAACCAATTCCTTGATACCCCTTCTTATCTATTCCAACTTGTAAAAGTTTTTCCTTATACGTCGGGTATGTTAATTTATTTTTTTGGATTTGTCGGGCTTTCCTTGCTTTTTATTAAGTTTCGTCATCAGACCGTATTTCAAAAAAAATCTTGGCTAGTAATTATCTTGTCAGTTATTTTATATTTTGGTTATTTCGGCCAACTATATGTGAAGTGGACTAGGTTTATGTCACCAATATTTTTTATCTTTCCATTATTAACTGCCTTTTTTTACTATACCCTCAAAAATAAAATTCTAAAAAATCTTTTATTATTTTTATTAGTTTTCACCAACCTCTACTTTTTAAAACTTTACTTGGTGCCAGATATTCGAGTAGAAGCCACCAACTGGTTTAGTGAAAACTTACCTGAAAACACACCAATACTGTCCGAGGCTGGTAATGTGGTTAACCTCCCTTTTGGTCCAAAGCCATTAGATGTTTTTAACTTTGACTTCTACAATTTAGACAATAATCCTAGCCTTCCTTCCGAGTTGATACGTCAGCTAGAAAAATCTGAATACATTCTAATACCCTCAAGACGTATTTTTAAAAATCAAACGGGGAGAAATTTTCCTGTATCCACCCGTTACTATCAGCTACTAGCTTCTGGCGATCTTGGCTTTACTCAAATAAAAACCTTTTCCCGCCAATATGAACTATTTTTGAATTCAGAGAACGCCGAAGAAACCTGGTCAGTATTCGATCAACCCACCATCCGTCTCTTTCAAAAAACCACCCCCCACACTGTTGAGGAATATACTAAAATGTTAATACCAGATAATCAAAATAGCTAAATGTTATTTAATATGTTCGTATAAATACTTATTAAAAAACTTTCTTTGTTCCTTTATGAATAAGTTTATTAAAATAATTTTATAAATTAAGTAATTAAAAATTGATTAAAAATTATAAATTAAAAATTTTAAATTCGTCAGCGATTCTAATTATTTTTTTATTAGCGCTGACGTTGCGTCTCTACGGTCTCGACTGGGACCAGGGCCAGCATCTCCACCCCGACGAAAGATTCTTAACCATGGTGGTCAACGACATAAAATTACCTACCTCACTGGCACAATATTTTGACACCAAATCCTCACCTCTCAATCCCTACAACTATCCCAACTATCAATTTTTTGTTTACGGCACTTTTCCCATATTTTTAACAAAGCTGGTAGCTGTTTTATTACACCTCGATGATTACGGGCACATTCAATTGGTCGGTCGAGCACTTTCTGCCATATTCGATTCGTTTAACATTTTTATTTTATATTGGTTATCACTCAAACTATTTAAAAACAAATATTTACAATTTTTACCATCCCTACTTTATTCTTTCACTGTCTTGCCACTCCAGTTATCACACTTTTTTGCAGTCGACACCTTTCTCACCACTTTTATATTGGCTTGCTTTACCGCGTTAGCTTACAGTCAATTCGCCCTTGCTGGCATCTTTTTTGGCATCGCCCTTGCCTGCAAAATTTCCGCCATTTATTTTATTCCTATTATCGGCATTTATTTAATCTATTTCTTTTTTTCCAAAAAAGATTTTATGGGCTTTATTCTTAAATCTTTAATCTTACTTCTTATTTCTTTATTAGTTTTTCGTCTATTCCAGCCCTATTCCTTCATCGGACCTATCAAAATCAACCCCCAATTTATTAGTAACATCAAAGATCTCCAGGCCATGTCTGGCTCAAATTCCACCTTCCCCCCTGCCGTGCAGTGGATTAGCAAGGTCCCCTTGTTGAATTCACTTAAAAACATAGTTATTTGGGGGTTGGGGATACCAGTTACCCTTTTATTTTTTTTAGGACTCATCAAAATTAAAATCAAACAAACTTCTCCGTTTATTTACCTGTCTCTGGTCTGGATATTAATCCTCTATTTTTATCAAGGTTCCCAGTTTGCTCACACAATTAGATACTTTTTGCCAATCTATCCGTTCATCATTTTGGTTGTTGTTTATTTTTCTAAATTTTTAAATTCTAAATTTTTAAATTTACTTGTCCTTTGTCATTTGGCATTTGGCATTATCTTTCTCAATATCTACTCTCACCCCCATTCCCGAGTTCAGGCATCAAACTGGATTTACGACAATCTTCCTGTCGGTTCAAATATCACCAATGAATATTGGGACGACCCTTTGCCTCTATACCTTCCCAATCGCGATCCATATGTCTATTCTGGTAGTATGCTTTCATTGTACGATCCTGACTCCCCCGAAAAATGGCAAAAACTTGATCCGATCATCAACTCTACTGACTACATGATTATGTCTAGCAATCGACTCTGGGGTTCAATCCCCTTGGTTCCCAAAATGTATCCTGAAGCCAGTGTGTTTTACCAAAATCTATTTGCTCAAAAACTAAGTTTTGAAAAACTAATCGAAATTAACTCTTATCCCGGAATAACCTTGTCGTTTCTAAAAAAATGTTATTACCTAGGTCTATCTAATTTTCCTGGCATTCAAAATTCCTGGTTCACCATTGATCCTAATTGTAATTATCCTGGTATATATCTCCGCGATGATACAGCCGAAGAAGCTTTTACTGTCTACGACCACCCAAAGGTGCTAATTTTTAAGAATAATAAATGATCTATTACCTACAAATTTTATTATTGATGCTAAAAAGTACCAGGAATTTTCTTACTGCCTTATTTGAAAAAAAAATAATCCTACATAACGGTTTAATTTTAAGTATTCGCAATTATATGGATTGGTATATTAGTGTGGAAACAATCGTTCTTAATAATTATCAGTTGAAAAATAAACATAAAGTTATAATTGATATTGGTGCGGCAATAGGAGATTTTTCTGTATTTGCAAGTAAATTTGCGGAGGTAGTTTATGCTATTGAACCCGAACCTTCATCAGTCAAATTAATTCAAAAAAATATCAAACAAAATAATATAAAAAATATTATGGTTTTTCCGATCGCATTAAACTCCGTTAGCTCAAAAACATCTTTATCCGTCGACCCCCGAAATTATGCTCACACAAACACTTACTCAAAAACCAATATTATATCGGTTAAAAGCCAATCTTTTTCAAGCTTTCTCTTGGATAATGTAAAAAAGTATCCAGTCTACATAAAATGCGATTGTGAAGGTGCCGAGTATGATATTTTTAATACCCTAAGTTCAAAAGATTATTTAAAAATTTCAGAAATCGTCATGGAGTACCATTTATTTAACGATGAGCATCGAATTGGTCTAAAAATCCTAAAAACTAAGTTGCTGAGTAATGGTTTTAAAATAAGACAGGAACTAAATCCTATTCATGACAAAATAGGCTTTCTATTTGCATTCAAAAATTGAATTATGTGAATTTTTGAATTTGCATGAGTAACCAAATTTTTCTAGCAGGCTATCGATTGATTCAATATAAAAAGTTTCTACGCAAATTATTTTTGGTTTATATTTCCAGTCCCAATTTTTCAAAATTTTCTCGTCCCAACCTTCTACATCCAAAGATAATATATCAATTTATTGTTTGATGTATTTTGTTAAAAACTTATTAATTTCAAAAATTTCGACCTCTACAATTTTAGTAACTTTATAACCGTTAGTCTTGTTTCTCGCCACTTGTTGTTTATCAAAAGTGTTTAGGGCTGGGATTTCATATTTAAAATAATCTAATTTGCCCGACCTCACTCCAATTCCTTTACTAATAAATTTATCTGCTGGTCTCAGATTTTCAAAGAGTTTTTTTGCTTCTGGATTTGGTTCTACCACCACTCCCCGCCAGCCTTTTTTATAAAATCTGAATGTATTTGACAGTCTCGAGGGGTGATAACCTCCAATTTCCAAATAAAACCCATTTTTCATTGGCAACAACTTCTCCATTAATATATCTTCATAATCTTGAGCGTATGAACCGTAAAATTTTTCACGAATAACTTTTCGATACACTTCGCTTATACCAGCCAAAACAAATTTAGAAAATCCAACCTGCTTAATTATTAAAAATAGTTTCATACTCATCTACCGTTTTTTTATAATCAAATTTGTCCAAATTTTTAGCATTTTTTTGATAATACTTTTTACCATTTTTCAATACTTCATTTATTTTTATTGCCAAATCATCGCTATCACCAATCCCGGCAATCGCTCCCATTCCAGTAATTCTTACGGGCATCCGCACCCCTGGCAAATTTGAAGCCACTACCGGCGTGCCGCACACCATTGCTTCTGCCTGCACAATTCCAAACGTCTCCAAATTGTTGGTACTAGGTAGCACCAAACAGTCTATTTTTTCAAAAAACCCACCAATCTCCTCGTGTCCTATCGGTCCCAAAAATTTTACTTTTTTATTAATAATTTTCATTAAACTTTCATATGTTTTATCGCCCACCACCTCTTTGTATGGCCCTGCCAACCACAATTCTCCATCAACTTTCTCCATTGCCTTGATCAATACATCAATTCCTTTTTCCCAACCAATTCTCCCGGCAAACCCCACTATCTTTTTTTTAATTAGCACTTTGGACTTAGCACTTAGAACTTTTTGAATCTTTATCGGTGGCAACACATACACGATCTTATTTTTAAAAAATCTCAAAAACACTGAAGTCTCTGCATAATCTTGGGTGTACGATACAATTTTATCCGCCAGCAAATATACCACCAGATGAATTGGATAAGTAACTACCGAAATAAATTTGTTACTTAGTGTGCCGGTAAAATTAAATTCACAGTGATGAGTCACCACCACTTTTTTCCGAAGCATTTTTCCCCACACTGCCAACCAAAACGATTCGACAGATGGTAAATGACAATTAATCACATCAAACTTTTTGACTATATTAAAACTTTTCCAAAAATAGGTTGGCATCACAAAACCCTTACCAACTCCAAATCCTAGAACGCCTAAAATTTCAATTCCGTTTACTTTTCGACTTTTACCACTACAGACAACTCCTACTTCATATTTTCTTTTTAACAACTCTTCAGCTAGAATTACTGCATATTGGGTGACTCCGGAAATATTAGGTAAGTAATAAGTTAACCCCAAGAGTATTTTTTTTAGAACCATTATTGACTTTAACATGAACTTAAAAAAAGTGTTTTTTTGGCAACCCAAAACAGATTTTCTTCGATTGCTAAATCTATCCAGTCTTGGCAAAAAAATTCTAATTGTTCTCAACTACTCAATCTGGTTTTTTCTGTTTTATGTGTCTTACAGACTAATTCGCTTTCAAACCAATATATTTTGGCAAATATTATTTGCTACTATCGCCGGTGAAATTGTTGAGAGGCTAGTTAAATCTAAAATCTATTGGCGTCGACCTTTGTTTGTCCGTCACGACAAATTACCTGACGGGCTTGTCAAAGGCTGGTACAAAACCGGTTCGTTCCCATCAGGTCACACCATTAAAGCCGTTTATTTTCTTTTATTTATCCTTCAGTATCAATCTTCCAGTCCCACCTTGTTTCTACTGGTAACAGTCCCCTTATTACTTTTTCGTGTCTTAATCGGATTTCATTATCCCATTGATTTACTTGGAGGTGGACTTATTGGTATAGTGTTGTGGCAGGCTACACACACACTTGTTGCCCCGGCATACTTAAACGATATAATTAAAACAATCTTCAATTTTGTCTTTTTTATAAAGTCATAACAACTTTATAAACTTGAAAACTTTATAAACTTTATAAACTAAAAAATGATGTCCGACTTAAAATATATTTCCTCCTGGTGGCTTACCATTTTTTTGCTCAGTACTTTAGCCTGGCCAATTTTATTTACCTTTTTCCATAAATTTTGGGATCGAGGGTACATTTTTACCAAAATTGCTTCAATTCTAACTTTAACCTACATTATTTTTGTCCTTGGTGTTTTTAAATTTGTTCCATATACCTCTGGTAGCTTGTTCGTATTGATAGTATTTATAATTTTCTTAAACTATCTTTTTCTCCGTCAAAAAAACAATTTAGCTAACTTTGTTGATGTCCTCAAATCTAAATGGTCCATTTTTCTTTTTGAAGAAATTTTATTTTTGGCAGTCTTGTTAATTTGGTCTTATGTTCGAAGCTTTTCTCCCGACATTGAGAGTCTCGAAAAGTTTATGGACTGGGGCTTCGTCAACTCTGCACTTCGTAGCACCTACATGCCACCAATTGACATGTGGTTTGCCTCCGAGCCTATTAATTACTATTACTTTGGCCACCTGATGGTAGCAACGTTGACCAAATTATCAAATATAGATTCTAGCCTAACCTACAACCTAGCCATGGCTTCTACCTGTGCCCTTACGTTTGTCAGCGGTTTCTCTCTGGCTTCAAACTTAGTAGCAGTTTCACTTAAAAAATTCTCCATTAAACCGATAATTTTAGCTGGTTTAATTTCTGGGTTACTGCTCACCTTTGGAGGCAACCTTCACACAGTTTATAAAATTGGCTCTACATTAGTCAAAAACGAAGGACGTTTAGTTCTCAGCAAAGATGCGATAACTCGAGCGGCTTCAACTTACTGGTATCCCGACGCCACCCGTTTTATAGGTTTTGACCCCGACGTCAAAGACAAAACGATTCACGAATTTCCGCTCTACAGTTTTGTAGTTGCCGATCTTCATGGTCATATGAATGACATTCCGGTAGTGATATTTTTTATGGCATTTTTATTGTCAACTTATATTTCAGTCGCCAATTTCCCAAATTGGTTTTTGGTGGTCCCAGCCGGTTTTCTTCTCTCTATTGCTTACATGACGAACGCCTGGGACTTTGCCGTCTATGGACTTGTTTTCGCCATCTTCAGTTTTATTCATACTTCTTATTTCTTAAACCTTAAATCTAGTTTGGTTCAGACTTTCTCCCACGGAATTTTTGTAATCTTTTTCTGGTATTTGTTTTCCCTGCCTTTTTCTCTCAACTTTATTCCCATGGCCGACGGTTTAAATCTCTCCGATATGCACACACCTTTTTACCAACTTTTTATTTTATATGGCGGTTTCTGGTTAATCTGTTTGCCTTTTGTCTTAGGTATAATCGCCACGTCATTGCGAGGTGCTTTGCGCCGAAGCAATCTGTCTTCTTCGGATTTATTTGTCTTGTCACTCATCGTCACCGCCACTATTCTAATCATCATCCCCGAAATAGGCTATGTCAAAGATATCTACATTTACGAACATCGTCGTGCCAATACTATGTTCAAGTTGGTTTACGAAGCATTCATCATGTACTCCCTGTCTTCTGGTTATGTTTTAATAAGATTGTCAAATACATTAAAACCCGTAGTACTGAATGTTTTTTACAAATTAGTTTTTCTCTTAGTTTTTGTTTCCCACCTTATTTATCCCTACTTTGCTATTCGCGGTTTTACCGACCACCATCCCGAACGTAAATCGTGGGGTCTCTATGGTCTAGACTTTCTCAAAGACAGTAACCCAGACAATTTATTAGCCATCGAGTGGATAAATAAAAATATTGTCGGCCAACCAGTAATCCTTGAGGCCGTTGGTGATAGCTATACCACCTTTGGTCAAGTGTCAGTTGCTACTGGATTACCTACTGTTGAAGGCTGGATAGTTCATGAATGGCTCTGGCGTGGAGGGTATGATAAGCCAGCTGCTCGCCAATCAGATGTCCAACAAATATATGAAGCCAAAGACCCTGAGGTAGCCCGCACCCTACTCCAAAAATACAATGTTAAGTATGTTTTTGTTGGCGACAAAGAATTTGAGAAATATCCCGAGATCAACGTTGCTAATTTTGACAAATTAGGTAAAGTTGTTTTCACTTCCGGCAAAACCAAAATCTACCAACTATTTTGATGTCATCATGTCTGATCTCTTAACTGGTCTCAACACTCAACAATTGGCAGCGGTGGTCCACCCACCTAAACCACTGCTACTTTTGGCCGGCGCCGGTTCAGGCAAAACCAAGGTCCTTACTCACCGAACCGCTCGTTTTATAGAAGAAAACATTGCTTACCCTTCAGAAATTTTACTACTAACGTTTACCAACAAAGCCGCCGAGGAAATGCGTCAGCGTCTTAATAAATTACTGAGCACTCAGCACTCAGCACTAAGCACTAGTCTTTTTGCCGGCACCTTTCATTCTTTTTGTTGCAAGGTTCTCCGTCAAGACGGCCATTTCCTCGGCATTTCTCCCAATTTTGCTATTTATGACAGTGATGATCAGGAAAACATCATCCGATCAGTACTGTCAGATCTCAACCTAACCCCAAAAGAATTTAAGCCAAGTTCTATTGCCTACTATATCGAAAATGCCAAGAATTCCTTTCAAGACCCTGGGGCTATGGTAGCCATCGCTCATGGTTTTTGGGAAACTTATGCAGCCAAAATTTATTCCCGCTACCAACAGCGTCTGTCCGAATATCAATCACTAGATTTCAATGATTTACTTTTTAAAACTGTCGAATTGTTTTACCAATTCCCTGAAGTCTTGGCAAAATATCAAGAAAGATATAAATTTATTTTTGTCGACGAATATCAGGATACTAATCAGATTCAGTACCTACTCACCAAACTGCTAGCTGCCAAATATAATCAAATAACTGTCGTTGGTGACGCCTCTCAAGCTATCTACGGCTGGCGTGGTGCCGACTATCGCAACCTTGTTTCATTCACCACCGATTTTAAAGATTCAACAGTCATCAATCTAGAACAAAATTACCGTTCGACTCAAGTTATCTTAGATGCCGCCAATTCGATTATTTCCAAAAATAACTCTCATCCGGTTTTGAAATTATTTACCAAAAAAAAATCTGAAGACAAAATAAAAATTTACGAGGCAGATTCGGAAGTCTCCGAAGCGCAATATGTAGCTCAAAAAATTCGTTTTCTTCATGATGTGGTGCACTTACGTTTTCAAGACATAGCTGTTCTTTACAGAATGAACGCTCAATCACGCACTCTCGAAGAAGCTTTTCTCAAAAACAGCATCCCTTATGTTCTAATTGGTGGTCTCCGTTTTTATGATCGTGCTGAAATAAAAGATATTATTGCCATGTTACGTTTATCACACAATCAGGCGGACAAGGTTTCTTCTGGTAGGGTAGACAAGGCGCTAGGTAAACGTCGCCGAGTTTTATTTGAAGACCATCTCAAAAATCTCGATTTACCAAATCTAACCTCAATTCAAATTCTGGAGTCATTGGTTGTCAACTCAGGCTATTTGGATAAATTTGATCCCCGAGAAGAGGATGATCAACGCAAAATTGAAAATATCAAAGAATTAAAATCGGTCGCAGCTACTTTTCCAGTCCTCAATGACTTTTTGGAAAACATTGCCCTAGTTCAGCAAGAATATTCGCTTCAGGAAAAAAATAAGAAAAAAGAAAATCGCGACGGTGTTCGTCTGATGACCCTTCATGGCAGCAAAGGTCTCGAGTTTGAGGCAGTTTTCTTGGTTGGTTTTGAAGAGGGGATATTACCTCATTCTCGGTCTATGATTGATGATACAGATATTGAAGAAGAGCGTCGCCTAGCTTATGTCGGAGTCACTCGAGCCAAAGATTTTCTCCATATTACCTATGCCACCAACCGTCTATTTTTTGGTAAAAGTTCACTCAATGAGCCGTCCCGTTTTCTTCACGACATCCCCGGCACTCTACTAGAAATTGAAAGTATTATTTCCGAAGTCCGCAATTTGCGTTTTGGAAAACAATCAAAATCAGACGATGAGTTGGTGTACGACAAAGATATTTATTAAATCTCCCCCTACCCCCTCTTTGATAAAGAGGGGGAAACATCCAATTCTGCCATCCTTGCTGAAATTTTTACCGATAAATTGTTTTTTACTAGCTCAATATTTTTATCAACTTCCGCATTTTTGTATCTGATTGTAATTAACCCACACATCAAAAGGTATTTATCTCTCAACAAATCATATTCATGTTTCTTAATGTGCGAACCACCTTCCACCTCAATAATCATCAGTAATTTAGGACAATAAAAATCAACAATAAATCTACCAATTGGTTTTTGCCTTAAAAACCTAAATCCTGTTTTATCTCTAGATAATATTTCATTCCAAAAAATTTTTTCTGAATTAGTCGGCATTTTTCTGTTCTTTTGGGATGCATATTTTAGTATTTCCAAATATCTCAAAATACCTCCTTTTGTCCTGATTTCAAACGGAACGTCTTTCTTAAACATAAAATAATAATAACGCTTTTTTGTTTTACCCCCTCTTTATCAAAGAGGGGGTAGAGGGAGATTTAAAACAATAAATGAATTTAACGTTATAATGAACTCATGATAACTCGAGTTCTCTACCCCGAAGAAAAAGTTCAGTACAACAAATTAATTAAGCACCCGGTCCAAACTTGGGAGTGGGGTGATTTTCAGACCACTCAAGGACACAAAGTTTATCGCCTAGGAATTTTTGATAATGAAAAAATGGTCGGTGCCTATTCGGTTTCATTCCACAAACTACCCAAGGTTGATTATTCTATCGGTACCTTGCTTCGCGGACCGAATGTTGACCAACAAATGCTTGATACTATTCAAAATCTAGCCAAACAAGAAAAAGCTATTTTCATTAAAATCGAGCCAGATGTTTATCAAAAAACTTTTGATTCCAACAACCAGCCACAATCGTTTAATATCGACATGCATTTTCCCAACTTGCACGCCTCCCCCAAGGTTGCTTTCTACCCTTTTTCCTATGTTGTTGATTTGGCTAAAACCGAAGACGAGCTACTTTCAGTCATGCACCCTAAAACCCGATACAACATCAAAGTTGCTAATCGATTCAATGTCAAAATCGAGCAAAACACCACCGATTCCGGTTTTGAAATTTATCTAAAATTATTGTTCGACACCACCAAACGTCAAGGTTTTTATCTTCATTCCGAAAATTATCATCGTGAACTCTGGCAAACTTTAAAATCGCACAAAAAAGTCCACATCATGATCGCCAGTCTCGACAGTCAACCACTCGCTGCCTTTATGCTTTTTGTCCAGGGAGACAAGTTGTTTTACCCTTATGGTGCCTCGCTAGACGTTCATCGCGAAGCAATGGCTCCAACCCTTTTAATGTGGGAAGTAATCAAGTTTGGCCGCTCTTTGGGTCTAAAATCATTTGATATGTGGGGCAGTCTCGGTCCCAACGCCAAAGAAACCGAGCCAGGCTATGGTTTTCATCGCTTCAAGCAAGGCTATGGTGGTCAATTAGTCCAATTTGTTGGTACTTACGATTTTGTGATTAGTCCCCAACTCTACAAAATATATAATCTGGTCGATAAATATCGCTGGAAATATCTCCGCCTCAAAGCTAAGGTTCCGTTTTTGAAGTAATTGCTATAAAATAGCCTATGTCTTCCGCTATCACTGACCATCAGTTTTTACACATCGCCAAACTGTCTCGTCTCGAAATCAAATCTGAAGAAAATTTTATCAAAGACCAGTTATCACAGGCCGCCAATTATGTTGATGTTTTAAACGAATTGGAATCGGTAGTCAAAAATCTGCCACCCACCTATCAGGTCAATCACAAAATAAATGCCCTTCGTGAAGATATGGTTATTCCATCTCTCCCTCAATCTGTTGCCTTGTCTCAAGCCAGCAAAACTAGTAATGGTTATTTTGTCACCTCTGCCACAATAAAAAAATGAATTTAAATACTTTAACCTTAGCCGAAGCCAAGGCTGGCTTAGCCACCAAAAAATTTACTAGCTTAGAATTAACCCAAGCTTGTTTTGATCAAATCAAAGAAGTCGAACCGGCACTCAACGCTTTTGTAACTGTAAGCGAAAAAGAAGCCCTAAAACAGGCCGAATCAGCAGATATTAATTTGCCACTCGGTGGCATCCCTCTGGCAGTCAAGGATAATTTTTTAACTTCAGGTATTCGCACCACTGCCTCATCTAAAGTTTTAGACAATTATATTGCTCAATACGATGCCACTGTTATTGAAAAATTAAAATCTGCCGGGGCAATTATTATTGGTAAAACTAATATGGATGCCTGGGCTCATGGTTCAAGTACCGAAACCTCAGATTATGGTTCCACCAAAAATCCTTGGCATACTAATCGTTTGCCCGGGGGCTCCTCCGGTGGTTCCGCTGCCGCAGTCGCCGCAAACGAAACCATAATTTCTATTGGTTCTGAAACAGCCGGCTCAATCCGCCAACCAGCCTCTTGGTGTGGTGTCGTTGGTTTCAAGCCAACTTATGGCCGAGTTTCCCGTTATGGGGTAATTGCGATGAAATCGAGTACCGACTCCCCTGGACCAATTTGTAAAACTGTTGATGATGCCGCCACCCTTCTAGAAATAATGTCTGGTCACGACTCGCGCGACGCCACCTCAATTAATGAGTCGTCATGGGTTCGACCCACCAAACTTACTTCACTCAATGGCAAAAAAATCGGCTTACCCCTTTCTTATTTTTCCCAGGATATGCAATCAGAAGTTCGCGAGTCAATTATGCAAAGCGTGGAAATTCTCAAGAAACTTGGCGCTGAAATCATTGAATTACCTGATGTCCTCGACCCCAAATATTCGATTGCAGTCTATACCATTCTTCAACGGTCGGAAGTAAGCAGTAATCTCGGTCGGTTTGATGGCGTCCGTTATGGGAATGACAGAACATTTTTTGGTACTGAGGCCAAACGACGAATAATGCTTGGTACTTACTCACTGTCTTCTGGTTATTACGACTCATATTATCTAAAAGCTCAAAAAGTTAGGACACTAATTTGCCAGGATTTTGACAAACAGTTTTCCAAAGTTGACGCAATAGTCGGTCCAGTTTCTCCTACTACCGCTCTTCCACTTGGCGCCACTGACGGCCAATCAATGTTTGGTGAACTGCAGGATATGTTGGTTGAACCATCAAGTATTGCTGGTCTTCCAGGAATTTCTATCCCCTGTGGATTTGATAAAAATAATTTACCAATTGGTTTACAAATTATGGCACCGCAGAAACGTGAGGACACTATTTATCAAATTGCTGAAATTTTCGAATCCAATAGTGATTTCCACACCAAAAAACCAAACTTATGATTAAACATACTTTGAAGTATATTATTTCTGCGGTTATCGCTATTACTATAATCATTTTTGTGGTATTAGCAATTAGAATTTACAAGGATTCCAAACTTCCTGGTCCACTAATAATTTGCAATCCTAGTTGCCACCCAGTTGAATAATATGAAAATCACTCCCATCATCGGTATCGAAGTCCATATTGAACTAAAAACTTTATCCAAAATGTTTTGTGGTTGCGATGCGGAACACTTTCATGCAGAGCCCAACACTCACACTTGTCCCGTTTGTCTTGGCCTCCCCGGCGCCTTGCCAGTACCGAACAAAAAAGCTTGTGAATGGTGTATCAAGCTTGGTCTAGCCCTCGGCTGCACTATCAATGAAGAAACATTTTTTGAGCGCAAAAATTATTTTTATCCCGATCTTGCAAAAAGTTATCAGATAACCCAGCTCCAAAAACCATTTGCCATAAATGGAAAATTAGTTATTGATGGTCACGAAATCCGTATCAACCGAGCTCACCAAGAAGAAGACACAGGTAAATCGGTTCATGCCAATGGTGAAACTTTGCTCGATTTCAATCGTTCTGGAGTCCCTCTAGTTGAAATAGTTTCCGAGCCGGATATTCAGTCACCTGAGGAGGCCAAAAAATATCTAACCAAAATCCAGCAAATCGTTCGCTACCTCGGTGTGTCCGACGCCGATATTGAAAAAGGGAGTATGCGTTGCGAGCCCACCATCAATTTGTGTATCGACGACAAGTTCTATACTCCGCTAGTCGAAATCAAAAACGTTGCCTCGCTTACCGGTGTCATGACCGCCATTCAGTTCGAAATCGACCGTCAAACCAAACAATTTGAGGAAGATCACATCACCAAAAATTCGACCAACAAAACTACTAGGGGCTGGGACGCCGACAAGCAACAAACTTTTTTACAACGGGAAAAAGAGGGGAGCGCTGATTACCGTTATTTCCCCGAGCCTGATATTCCCCCAATTGTTTTTACCAAAGAACAAATTGAAGTCATTCGTCAATCACTACCCGAACTTCCCGATGTCAAAATTGCTAAATATAAAAGTTATGGTCTATCCGACTACGACGCCAATCTTTTATCCGAGGACTCGATTTTTTCTACAGCTTACGAAACTTCATTGGGTGATAAACCATCACCAGATTTTGCCAAATTTGTGGCCAATTTATTAAACGGTGCTATCCGTACCCAGCTCAACGAATCACAAGCCACAATTGATATTAATAAAATAAATCCACAACATTTTGCCGATCTTTTTGCTCGCAAATCCGATTTATCCTCGTCCACCATCAAAGATTTAATTTTAGATTCTTATATTAATGGAGTCGATCCGATCGAATCAGCTACTAAGAAAAATCTTTTCCAAGTCTCCGACACTGGCGCCATCGAAAAAATTGCCAAAGAAATTATTGAGGCAAATCCTAAAGCAGTTGCCGATTACCAAAAAAATCCAATGTCTATTGGCTTTTTAGTTGGCCAGGTAATGAAGGCATCCAAAGGCTCAGCTAATCCTCAGCTTGCCAAAGAAATTTTGGAAAAATTACTGAAATAACTATCGACCTTGAATTTTCTTATCAAGTTCTTCAATATCTTTTAGTCCTTTTTCAAATTCGTCAGGGTTTATCTTACCATCTAGTAAATCTCTCAACAGTGCTTCTTGTATTGTTCTGTATGTTTTATCTGCATTCACTTTTTCTCTGTCTGCTTGTGGAACCGTAGGTTCCGGCGCACTATCTTTTACCATAATTTAAGTATTTTATAGTAAAAAATGATTATATGTGTTTCTGTTATCATTAATCAATGACCCTCAATTGGTGGCAAGCATTTTTAATTGCTCTTGTTTCCCTTGACTTGTTTTTCTTAAACTTCAAAATATTTTTTCGTCAAACCCCTTACCAAAATCCACCAGTTTCCGAAGAAAAAATTGTTCCGACCGCTTCTGATACCTGTGGCACCAACTGTCAAAAATATATAGATTCCAAAATCAACCAGGCAATCATTGCTCTGCCCACTTCTAAATCGACAATTCAAACAACAGTTATTACATCCGTACCTGTGAGTAGATCCAAGATTCGCGCCGTATCATATTTACCAATTCCCTCTACCGGCTCCACCGGTAACAATAACTGGTCTGATCTACCTGGTACAGATTTTTATTTTGACAAAGCCGATTACCCTGGTCTGGTTTCAATTTATTTTGAAACCAACATCAAACTGTTTAATGGCAACGGCACAGCTTTTATCCGCCTCTACGATGTTACTCATGGTGTTGGGATTCAAGGTAGTGATGTCCAAACGAATAATCAGCCTGACACTGCAGTAGTTTCTGGACAGGTCAGTTTTTACCAAGGCAAAAATTTAATCCGCGTTCAAGCCAAATCACTCACTGCCGATACTGCCATTTTTTCCTCTGGTCGCCTCAAAATAATTACCGAAAATTAATTTTTCCCAATCTTCACACAAAACATCTTCGCCTGTTTAGTTTATATGAGCGTATAATGAAGTTATCATAATCCTCATCCTTCTTTTGGTGGCAGGTTCCTTGTTAGTCTATATTTCAAAGTTCAATTTTACCCCGGTCACTGTCAATCTTGGTATGTATATTATCCCCAACATACCGTTATTTTACGTAATTATCACTTCAGTATTATTTGGTCTAGTTTTGTCGTATTTATTTAACCTGGTTGCCTCAATTTCAACTTCGTTTGTCCTTCGAAGTAAAAATAATGAAATCAAACAGGAAAAAGCTGAAGTGTTAGAACTTACCAAGCGTATTCACCAGCTCGAGCTAGAGCATGAAAAACAAAAAAATGGTGCTCTAGTTGAAGTCGCTGATCCAAACGCCTTGTGAAATCTTTTTTTGGTCGAGTTTACAAATACCTCCATCTACCCAAAAACATTCAACTTTGGCTAATGAGCCTGATCCAAACTCGGTTTTTGGTTGGAGTTACTGGCGTCATTTTTAATGATCAAAAAGAAATATTGTTGTTTAAACACACCTATCGCACCCACTCTTGGAGTCTCCCTGGTGGTTACTTAACCAAAGGTGAGCACCCTCGCGAAGGACTCGAGCGGGAAATCAAAGAAGAATCAGGATTTATCGTTAGTGTTGATGACTCACTTAAAACTCGTACTGATCGCAATTTTGCCCGACTCGACTTGTGTTTTACCGGTGTGTTGATTGGTGGGGATTTTGAGGCTACTTCTGAAGTATCTGAGTACGGTTTTTTCTCGGTAGAAAATTTACCACTCCTTCGCCAAAACCAATTGTTCCTCATTGACCTGGCCCTCAACCAGACGCTATCGCAAACATAGTGCGTTGTAAGTATATTA
>JAGORQ010000048.1 GCA_018062705.1 Candidatus Shapirobacteria bacterium | reverse complement strand
ACAAATCTTCGTACGATTTTGGCTCAAACAGCGATGGGGTTACAAGCTATTTTGTTTATAGTCTGACTCCAAAACAAACAGATCAAAATTTGACTCTTTTATTTGGCGGCGATGTTATGCTTGGTCGCTCTGTAAACACTCAAATTAGAAATTTTGCCGACTATGCCTGGCCAACCAAACTAATTTCCGAGTTCACAAAACAGTCAGATCTTTTTCTTATAAACCTAGAGTCACCATTCAAGTCAGGGTGTGAGCCAACCGACAAGGGTATGGTTTTTTGTGCTCACCCCAATAGCGTGGCCACCCTCGTTAGCGCCGGTGTCGACGTTGTCAATATAGCCAATAACCATATTTATAATCAGGGTAAAGAGGGTTTGTTAGAAACTATCGATATTTTAAATAAAAATAACATTGTATTTGTAGGGGCGGACCCCCGTGTCCGCCCGTTAGATAACCCATTTAGTTCAATCATCACCATCAAAAATACCAAAATAGCCATTTTAGGTTTCAATGATATTGCACCCTTTCCCCAAGAAGTAAACAAATTGACAGTAGAAAATCTAACAAGCCAAATTAAAGGTGTTCGTTCTCAGGCAGACTTAGTCATTGTTACTTTTCACTGGGGAAACGAATACCAAAAAGCTAGCCCTCGTCAAAAGGAATATGCTCACCTAGCTATCGACCAAGGTGCAGATGCCGTCATCGGTGCCCACTCTCACTGGGTGCAAGAGTTCGAGGAATACCAAGGCAAGCCTGTTTATTATTCACTTGGCAATCTGGTCTTCGATCAAATGTGGTCCGAGGAAACCAAAAGTGGACTATTAGTAAAGCTTACCTATCAGAATAAAAAGCTTATCAAAACCGAAAACTTTCCCGTAAAAATCGAAAACTACGGCCAACCGTATATAATCAAATTATGAAAAAACTTTTTACCCTACTTTTTTTAATTGCATTCATTTTTGTTACAAAACCAATTGAGGCTGTTTACTTTGGCTCTGGCGAAAAACTTTCTTTTCCTAAAACTCAAAAATTCAACGAAACAGTTTTTGTTGCCGCTTCCGACCTAAACTTCGAAGCCGACGTCACTGGGGACCTTCTCTGTGCCGGTCAAAATATTACTATCTCCGGCAAAATTACCGGCGATGTTCTCTGTGCAGGTCAAAATATTACTATCACAGGTACCGTCGACGGCAACGTCCGCGTAGCAGGCCAACAGGTTAATCTAAATGGTTCTGTATCACGCAACTTAAGTGTTGTTGCTCAAGTCCTAAAACTTTCTAGCAGCTCCAATATCAAAGGAGATATTTACTACGGAGTCCAAAGCGTTGATCTGCAAGGTGTTTTAGGTCGAGATCTGGCCGGCGGCTCAGAAAGCATCAATATTTCTGGGTCGCTATTAAGAAACGCCAAAATAGCCGCCAACAAAATAAATATTGACACCAATGCTAAATTGGGAGGAGATCTAGAATACTTTATCGAAAAAACCGGTACTGCCAACCTCAACGAAAAAAGTATCAAGGGGAAAGTTACTCGCCACGAAGTCGAATTAAAGGAAAAAGATCAAATCAATAGTGGTATCAAAAAAGTTACGCCTGCAATTGTAGTTACTAAAACAGTCCTCTCAATCATATCCTCAATTTTGTTAGCTTGCATGCTTTTGTATTTTGTCCCTGCTAGAGTTTCTCAAGTCGTCACAGTTCAAAAATCTCATCCAGTTAAATCAGCTTTTGTTGGTTTGGCGGTTTTGGTTACCACGCCTTTAGCTATTATTATTTCTAGTATTTCTATAGTCGGTTTGGGATTAGCTGCTGTTATTTTACTTTTTTACATAATTAGTCTTATTCTTGCTTCTAGGTTTGTAGCTATTTATATCGGTGGTTTGTTAATGGAAAAAATCACGGCAACTGGTAAGTCAGTGTATCTTAGCGCTGCACTAGGTTGTTTGGCTTTTGGCATAGTCGCTATTATCCCTGTGGTTGGACCAATTGTTTCTTTCCTAATTTTTCTAATTGGGCTTGGATCAACTTTTCTCTCATACCTCCCCTCAGAAAAATAACAAAAGATAACTGTGTCATTCCTGCGAATGCAGGAATCCATCCAACAAGGTGGTATCTCTTGCTACAATTATTTAATGCCCATTCACCACTCACTTCACAAAATAAAAAAGACCCATACCGACTATCTAGATTCCACCATGTCCGTCGTTGCTTTTATCAGTCCGTTTGCAGTTACTCCTCAAATTCTCCAAATCTACCAAACCAAAGACGTCCAAGGAATATCACTTGTAACTTGGATTATTTCTATTCTTTCTTCTGTAATTTGGCTTGCTTATGGCTTACACCACAAAGATAAGCCAATAATCTTTAACTCAATCTTAGGAACTCTCTTCTGTTCTATGATTACTGTAGGAATATTAATATACAGATAAAAATATTGATACATCATCCTATATTGTCGGGGTACTCGGAATTGAACCGAGATCATGCGCACCCCATGCGCACATACTGCCGTTATACTATACCCCGTAGCTAACAGAGTTATTTTATCACGCATATAGAAACCTAACTTAATATTTTAATTTGACAAGGGTACTTGCAAAAATAACCCGAAAGGATTAAATTGATTCTTGTAGGGGCTGACTCCCACGTCAACCCAAAAAATAAACAATAAAAATAAAAATTAACCAAAACAAAATGGCCAAAAAATCAAAAAATGAAGAAGCAAAAGGTGTCCAAACTCACGTCGACAATAGCGCTCGTCTTACCGCAGTAAAAATCGCCATGCAACAAATCACCAAACAATTTGGTGAAGGCGCCATCATGCACATGGACTCCGACAAAATCAACGACAAAATCCCCGTAATCTCTACTGGCTCCATAAGTTTAGATTTAGCTCTTGGTGTTGGGGGTTTTCCCAAAGGTCGTATTATCGAAGTCTACGGTCCAGAGGCATCAGGTAAAACCACAGTTGCTCTTCACGTCGTTGCCGAAGCTCAAAAGCTTGGAGGTATCGCTGCCTTTATCGATGCAGAGCATGCCTTGGATCCAAGCCGTGCCAAATCTATTGGTATAAATTTAGAAGAACTCTTACTCTCCCAGCCAGACAATGGCGAACAGGCACTAGAGATTGCTGAAACTTTAATTCGTTCTGGCGGTGTCGACGTTGTTGTTATCGACTCAGTTGCCGCCCTAGTTCCCAAGGCCGAAATCGAAGGCGAAATGGGCGACGCCGCCATGGGCATGCAAGCGCGTCTTATGAGTCAGGCACTAAGAAAAATAACCGGTGCTATTTCCAAAAGTAAATGTATTGTTATTTTTACTAATCAGTTAAGAGACAAAATTGGTGTCATGTTCGGTAATCCCGAGGTCACTACTGGTGGTAAAGCGCTAAAATTCTATGCCTCCATCCGTATCGACATGCGCAAAATTGG
>JAGORQ010000022.1 GCA_018062705.1 Candidatus Shapirobacteria bacterium | reverse complement strand
AGTATGGACAACACTGTTTTTGCTGATGGGACTGGCATTATATATAGTATGGAATAAAAAGGGTAAAACGAATAACTTTTGGATTCAATTAGGATTGAATTTAACTTGGTCTTTGGTATTTTTTGGACTGGAAAGTCCGTTGTGGGGAATCATCGTGATAATACTTTTGTGGGAAATGATTAGGAGAACAATGGTGGATTTTGGGACAACTTCTAAAACTGCCAGCTGGCTACTGCTCCCCTATTTGATGTGGGTGAGCTTTGCAACATTACTAAATGTGGGAATTTGGTGGGTGAATTAAACCCACCCACCCCATGTACACTGGGGTCCCCCCTCCCTTGACAGGGAGGGCTAGAACAAAAATGTCCCGACTGGGTTTGGTAAAATAAGCCATGAATAAGAATATTTTGGTGGTCAGCTTGGTGGCATTAGTTTTTGGAATACTGGGAGGGGTAGCCGGTGCAGTAGGATATAGCCAATGGAACCAGGAAAAAGTAAATCGAGTGGCTGAGTTTTATAACGATGAAATGGCGGTGGCGGTGAGCCCGGCAACACTGCGAAAATTGATTGATGATAAAGCGACTAATTTTGTAGTGGTGGACTTGCGAAGCGAAGCGGAATATAAACAGGAGCATATTGTCGGTGCGGTAAACATACCAGCAGTGTCAATGAATGCGGATCAGGTAGTGGAGGCTTTTGAAAAATTACCAGCAGGCAAAGAGGTAATTGTGCACTGTTATAGTGCCTACTGCACCCTGTCAAAACAGGTGGGGCAGACCTTGGCACAACATAAAATTTATGTAAAAGAATTAAATATTGGTTGGTCGGAGTGGAAATATTATTGGGGTTTATGGAACCCTGGTGAAGACCCGAAAAACGGCAAGGGTTATGTAGTAACTGGTGGAGGAAATGAAAAACCAGCACCGGGAATATGCATAAAAGGAGAGTTTGGATGCTAGAGACAGTTAACCCCCGAATACCAAAAAGTGATCGAACCTATATGCCGAAATTAACACTATTTATGATAGTGGTGATGGTGGCGGTATTTTGGTGGTTTGCCCGTGGCGGAAGCTTTAGATTATACGCATCAATGTTTTTTGGACTATACGACCTGACAGGAATTGTGTGGTTGTCGATTATTTTGGTGTCGGTGGTGCAAAACATTGTGTTTTTACCGTTACAGATCATCGGTGCGAGAATGTGGCCAAAGGTAAGGGAGTTTGAGAGTGAACTGGAAAAATCTAAGACTGACGACCAGTACTTTTTATTTCAGAAAAAGATTCACACCGGCGATAGCCCGGTAATTTTTTATGTGCTGAATTTTGTATTACTGGCAATTGCTTTTATCTCGGCTGGACGAGTGTTTTTGTTGGATTTTTATAACGAACATATTCATTTAAAATATTTATACGATTGGATACCCTACCCTCAGTACCCACTAAAAGGAACAATTTTTTATTTCCCTTGGTTTAAGATTAATTCGACCATGGCAATGGATTGGAATTTTATTTTTAGAATTTGGTTGTATGTAATTGCCTTTATGGTGTTTTGGAGGCTGGTCTGGTTGTTGGCTAAATTTTTCTTAAAAAAGAATTTAACAATACTCAAAATTAGAATTCGCTACAACCAATTGTTGGTAGCAATAGGTGGGGTAATGGGGACAGTGTTGATAGTGTCAACTTTTGTGTTGCGACATATTCCCACATCGGTTAGTTACGTAACACTGGTGGCTGACTTAGCAAAACAAAATACAGCTTTTAATATTATAACGGCGGTAGCGACTTTCTTTGCGGCGATTCATAGCGGACACAAACACAACAAGGAAGGGGCGGAAGAAGCCAAAAAAGAAGGAATTCCTAAGGAAATTATTGACAGAGTCTATCGGGAGGCGATGAAGGTGACATACCGGAACGGATTACTATTAGCCGGGTTTGCCTACGCGGTAACCCATCAAATGCCTTGTTCACACGACTTGTCAGTACTGGCTTTTGAAGCAATTTATGTAATGTCACCGTTGTGGATGGGGTTGTTGACGAAGCGTTCAAACCCCTCCCCCGCTAGCGCGGGTACTCCCCTTGAAGAAAGGGAGATATAGCAGGAGAAACGGGAAACTATTTCTTCTCAATTTTTAATTGACAGTTGGTGACTAGGATTCTTTTTGCTTGAGGGCAATCATTTGGAGAATGTCGTCACTGGGTTTAAGCTGGAGTCCTCTTTGCACAGCCATGCCTTTGATAAATCCCCATGAGGCGTTTAGATTATCGATAGAAGTATCTGGGTTTGGATAAGCTGAAATTCCCGAGAGTTTTTCATGGACGCCACGAAGGAGCTCTTGACCTTCTTGACCGGGAAGTAATTTGTCGTTCAGTTGTTGAAGTGCTCCCATAAACCTCCAAGTGCGATCTTGAAAATGTGCTTGGTTGGCGGGTAGATAACCAATGTCAGACATTGGGGATAAGTTGTCCACCAGAATTTGACCGACATATTCTCCTTGTTCAAACGGAGTCAAACCTTCGACAGTAGTGAATTTTTCAGTCGAAAACTCTCCCTTTTCAATAAGACCTGCCAGATAAACACCGGCAGAATAACCTTCCATTTGGCCGATGATGATGTGATTTTCTATTGGGAGAGATGGAATAGTTGAAAGTGCGTGGAGGTCTTCACGAGTGAAACCTTGGAAGCGAGAAGCAGGAAGACAGTCATCTAGAAATTGACTGGTCAGACTAGTTCTTCCAAGTTCGGCCCAACCATTAACCGCATTTACAATAACTTTTTCTACAGGTGAAGATTTCTCGTGTAAAAATTTTTGTTCTAATTCGGTATTTCTAGCTGACATATTTTTTAATTGCCAATAAATAAATTTTTATTTCCTATGAGTAATATATCATTTTTCAATAAACTGTCACCACAAACCAAACAAAATCCGGATTGTCAACTGACTAGAAGTAGTTGATTGTGAATTTCAGGTAGGAGCGTTGATAAAAGACAACCTGACTGACTATTACTATTGGTGTTTTTAGAAGGAATAACGAGTACTGGCTTTATTATATTGTCTATTTTTTCTCTATCTTGAGGGAACAGTTGGTGACTAGGGCGACAATGAGGGCAATGATCATAAAGGGTGGAGCAATTAAGCCAACAAGAATGACAATCGTCAGGGGAAGGATGACGATTTGGTTGCCCTCGGCAGTGGTGACGGAAAAATAACGAGTGTTACCTTCGTGGACAACTCCTTTGAGACGGTTAAAAAATGAAGAAGATTGGGAAGTTTTTGTTTTGGTGGGCATATCGAAGTTTATCAAGTTTGTAAAGTTTATCAAGTTTATAAAGTTGACGGCACTTGACTAGTTGACATTCGGTTTTTATTCGGGTTATAGTTATTTATGATTTTGAAACATTGGAAAATAGGTGCGATGATAACCGTGATAATGGTGGACTGGATGGTATTTCAGGATATTTTGCTGACGGCGAGTAAAATAAAGTAATTACTAATTACTAATTACTAATTACGAATTGGGGAAATAATAGAAAATTTATACTTGGTTTATTTATTGCGGGATTGTTTTTGGGATTGAGGATGTGGCGGATAGAGGAGAGAATGAATTTCTCGATGGATCAAGGAACGGAGATGTTGAGAGCTTGGGAAATTTGGAAAAATAAAGAGATAACCATGCTCGGGCCGACAGCGTCGCCGGAGGTGAATGGGCGACACTTTTTTAATGGGTCGGTGGTTTATTACTGGCTGGTGGGGCTGGGGCTACTAACCAGATGGGAGCCGGTAGGGATAGCCTGGGGGCTAGCCATAATGAGCTTAATAAGCCTGGGTTTTTGGTGGTTGGCGGTTAGAAGCTGTTGGGGAGAGAAAACTGCCTGGATAATGGTTTTAATTTGGACACTACTACCAAAAGCGATTGACTTTGGTCCGCTAATTTGGAACCCTAACATGTTACTAATCTTGACTGGACCGATTGCCTTTTTTTGGACAAAAAGAAATTATGTTGGGTTAGGAATAATGCTCGGACTTGCTCTACAGTGTCACTTTCAGGCGGGATTGATAATTATTTTGATCGGAATAACGATGATGTTGAGAAAATGTGGCGGGATTGAATGGTTAAAAATAATAGTTGGTGGAATAGTTGGTTACGCTCCCCTGTTGATATTTGACATAAGAAATAATTTTTATAATATAAAAACACTAGGGGAATGGTTGGTGACGCCAAAGAAAGATTTTGGGGTCCAAGAATTTTATTTTTTGGAATTTTTGCCATTATTAGTGGCGTTGGTAGCAAAGTTTTTGACAAAGAATAAAAGCTTAATTAGGTTAGTAATCATAGGTTTGCTGAGTTGGTCAATTTATGAGGTGGGTTTTTTAAAGCAGGCTAAGGGCATGGCGACTGATTGGAGATACATTGATTTAAAAAAGACAGGAGAGATTATTAAAAAAGAAGCAGGAAACAATTTTAATATTGTAAACACACTCTCGGGAGATATAAGATTTTATCCATTACGGTACTGGCTGATTAAAGAAGGCAAGGCACCGATGGCGGAGAATAAATATGAAAATATGGGAGAAGTATGGGTGGTGAAATACAATCTTCAGTCTACAATCATCAATCTACAATCAGAGCCGTGGGAATTGGAGGTTAACAAAGATAAAAAAGTGGCGGGAACATGGAAGATTAATGATAAGGTGGAATTAGTGAGATTAAAGTGAATTGAGACGTGATTGATATTTTTTGAGTAGCCAGATGTTGGTGGACTTGCCTTTGCGGAAAACTTGAACATAGTTGTTGGTTAAGTTGGGTAAATATTGGGCATAAAAATTTGACTGACCTTTGAAGTCAAGATTGCCAAGATAAATGATGGGGATATCGGTACTGGCCAGAGCAGTAAGGCGCTCACTTCTAAACTGAGAAACTGAATCAATCCAGGGAAACCAATAGACAAAACGATCCGGGGGCAACCGACGACTAAGGGTGTAAAAATCAACGTCGTGGGGGTAAACCAAGATTGGTTCGGCAGGATCGGAAAGACGAGAGATAAGGTCAGCATCACGCTGGCGGTAACCCCAAAAAACTTCATAGTTGTAGCCGGGCTTGAGGGAGTTTTGGAGAATGGGAAGAGTGGGGAGGAACAACATAACAACTAAGAAACTGGAAACTAGAAACTGGATTCTAGAATAGAACATAAAGACAAGAAGACAAAAGCAGCCGAGGGAAATTAATAAAAAAGGGTAGATGCCAAAGTTAAAAGGTATGCCGGGGATTATTTTGACTTCGCGAATGCGAGAGGCAACAAATAATAAAATTAAAACGATGGCGAGGAGTTTTTGTTTTTGACGCAAAAATGATGCGAGCAAAACGATAAATGATAAATGCAAAACAAATTGAGCAATTTGAAGAGGATTGAAGAAGTGGGTAAAAAGATAAAGTTCGTGACTGAAAAAACTAAGATAGTTTTGGTCGTCGACAAAAAACTTCGGATAAACGAAGAAATTGAACCAGACACCTTGTTGCCAAAAGGCGGGAAGTTGACCGGAAGAATATAAATGAATTAAAACAACGGAATTGGAAACTAGAAACGAGAAACTGGAAACTAGAATTTTTTTTGGATAAAGAAGATAAGGGATTAGGAACAAAATGACTAGTAGGGGTTGGGTCCAGAAGGCGAGAGAAGAGAAAAGAATTAATAAAATATGATTAAAAAGAGAAGGTTTTTCCCATTTTAGTAAAATGGGGAGTGATAGCCAAAAGACAGTACTAAGAAAAATAGCGGCGTAGGTTTCGCTTAAAACTAAATTGCCATGATATAGGGTGAAAAAAGTAGAGAGACAAAAAATCCAAAGGGAATAGCTATAACGAGAACGATTATTTTTGAATGATAAAAAGACGAGAAAAAAGTTGATTAAGTAAAGCGCGAGAGCCGAAAGGCGGAAGACAGAAATCAGTTGGGAGGGGGAAGCAAAGTTCCAAAGTGGAGTGAATAAGTATGTCCAATAATAGGGAAAAGGAAAGTGATGACTAAAAATATCTTGATACAGCAGGCGACCTTGGGACATAAAATAAGCCACGGCGAGGTGGTCATTTTCGTCGAAATTGGTCATGAAGTGGCGCTCCAGATAAAACAAAGAAGAAAATATGACAATAGAAACCAGAAAAGTTACTGTTGGCAAAAAACGCTTAAGTGCTACCATTGGTTTATTGTAATCTGTAATCAGTAATCTGTAATACGATAAACGAAGATAGTTGGTAGAATTGGGGGTGAGAAATAAAAACGATTTGAGATTTATGGGAGAGGAGAGAAAAGCTAAGATTGAAAGGATGATAGCCAATAGGTCGGAGAATGTGGTGGTGCTGGAGGATATTCATGATCCACATAACGCGGCGGCGGTGTACAGATCTTGCGATGCGTTTGGGATTGGGAAAGTGTATTTGATTTTTGATAAAGAGGTACCTTTTGATCCGAAAAAGGTTGGTAAAGCTTCATCGAGTTCGGCTAATAAATGGTTGGATTTTGAAGTTTTTAGATCGACGGAAGATTGCTTGAAAAAATTGCATGAAGAGTGGTTTATAGTTTATGCGACAGTGTTGAAAGAGGGAGCAAAAAATCTTCAATCTACAAACTTCAATCTTCAGAAAGCTGCTGTAATGTTTGGAAATGAGCATAGAGGATTGTCGGAGACAGCTGTAAAAATGGCTGATGAATTGATTTATATTCCGATGAAAGGAATGGTGCAGAGCCTAAATCTGTCGGTGACGGCGGGGATTGTGTTGTGGGAATTATCAAAACCCCTCCCCCGCTAGCGCGGGTACTCCCCTTGAAAAAGGGAGATTGGTTTGAACGAGAAGCGGTGATGAGGACTTGGGCCGAAGCGGGCGATAGCTTCTAAATGTTTTTTGGTGCCGTAACCTTTGTGTTGAGAAAAACCGTAATGTGGAAACTCACGATCTAATTTTTCCATAAATTCATCGCGAACCACCTTAGCACAGATGGAGGCGGCGGCAACACTAAAACATTGAGCATCACCCTTAACCACATAACGATGTTTACCTTGCAATGATTTTTTTTCGCTAGCCAATGTGCGGTGCACGTTGGAGGCTTCAAAAAAATCATTACTGCGGAGATCGTTTTTGGCAAATGGTAGGCCGTCGATAAGGCAAAAGTCGAATTGGTTTTCAAAATGTTTTAATGATTGATTCATTAGAGAATAGATACAAACGGCAATCCCCTGCTTGTCGATCTCTTTGGATGAAGCGGAAAAAGTTTTAAAAATATATTTATTTTTGAGAAAATGCTGGTAAATTTGTTGACGGCGTTGATGACTTAAAAGTTTGGAGTCGCGGACACCTAATTTGATAAAATCAGCGGGATTAAAGGAATTTAAGTCCAAGAGAAAAGCGCCGATGGTGACTGGGCCAGCCAGTGGCCCACGACCGACTTCATCAATGCCGAGGAGATAGCGACAGTTTGGTGGCAGGAGAGAGGATTCAAAATTGAAGTCGGGGAGATTCAAATTAGATTTAAGAAATAAGATTTATGATTTAAGAATAGAACAAAGAATTATAAGGTAAAATAGAGCATGAAAAAAAATAACTTGAAGTGGAACTTGGATGACGTGTGCAAACATGACAAGTTTGAGGAGTTGATGAATGAAGTGGAGAAAGATTCTAGAAAGATGGAGGGGTGGTGGAAAAAGTTGTCGCCAACAATGACAGAAAAAGTGTTTAAAGAGTTTATTGAATTTGACCAAGAACTGGATGATAAATTTAGCCGACTGGGATACTTGCCGGAACTAATGGAATCGACAAATAATAAGGATGCAAAGGCTAGATTGTGGAAAGCCAAGGTAAACGATCTAGCTCTGGCACATAATTTGCGGACAAGAAAGATTGGGCATTGGTTAAAGGGTCTTAATATTGAGGGTAAAGAAAAGCTAGATGACGAAAATGCCACTAGATTATTTAAAGCAGTTCTGGATATGGAATATGCATTAAATTATTCAAGACTAGAAGCAAAACACACTTTGAGCGAAAAAGAGGAGGAGATTATTGACAACAAAGATGTAACCGGAGGGCAGGTTATTAGCGACCTGCGAGGGCTGATTGAGGCGGATTTTGAATACAAAATGGGGAAGAAAATAGTTAAGACTCAGGGAGAGTTACTTAAATTTGTGCATTCAAATAAGGCCAAAGAAAGAAAAGAGGCTTATGAAGCATTACTTTTAAAACATAAAGATAATGCTGATAAATTGTTTGTAATTTACCAGGCAGTAGTAAAAGATTGGGCGTTTGAGACTAAAAAACGGGGTTATAAATCAGCAATTGCCAGAAGAAATTTTGGAAATCAGGTGCTGGATAAAGCAGTAGAAACATTATTAAGAGTCTGTAGTGAAGAAAAAAAGGTGTTTTATAAATTTTTTGATTATAAAGCGAAACAGCTAGGGAGTAAAAAATTAAGTCGGATGGATTTATATGCACCGATAAGCCCGAAAGTTTCCAAAGCTATAAAATTTGAAGAGGCGAAAAAACTGGTATTAGACAGTTTTTATGAATTTAGTCAAAAATTTGGTGACGCTGGCAAACAGATATTGGATGAACAACATGTGGACGTTATGCCTGACAAAGACAAGAGGAATGGGGCGTTTTGTGCTACTGTGGGGCCGAAAATCACCCCGTACGTGTTATTGAATTTTGTAGGAACAAGTAGAGATGTCTCGACATTGGCCCATGAGCTGGGACATGGAATACACAGCTTATATGCCAATAAACATTACCCAGTGACCCAACAAGCCCAATTGCCGTTGGCAGAGACAGCATCGACATTAGGAGAGATGATTTTATTTGAAAAAATGCTGTCACAGGAAAAAGATAAAAAAATAAGAAACCAGATGTTGGTGGAAAAAATCGGTGACACTTACGCCACAGTCTTGAGGCAGAATTATTTTGTAAAATTTGAAATTGAAGCACATAATAAACTTGCAATTGGGGCGACAGCCGAAGAGATTAATAAAATTTATCAGGAAAATTTAAAGGAACAGTTTGGAAACTCGATGGTGATACCGGAAATTTTTAAATACGAATGGCTGTATGTGAGTCATTTTTTTGAGACACCGTTTTACTGTTATGCTTACAACTTTGGAGAATTATTATCACTATCCCTGTACGCCAGATATAAAAAAGAAGGTAATAGTTTTGTACCAAAAATTGAAAAAATATTGGAAGCTGGCGGGTCTGAAGAGCCGGCAAAGATACTAAAAGAAGTCGGAGTAGATATAGAAGATGAAAATTTTTGGCGAGAGAGTTTTGGAGTAGTCAAGGGTTGGGTGGATATGTTACTATAATAGTACGAGTTAAAAGTTATGATAGTATAGTCAACTATGAAAAATTATAAAAAAGGACAAACAATAGTTAAGAAGGGTGAGAAATTAACAAAAGCGATTAAATTAATTTCAGGTAAAGTTAGAGTGTTTTTGGAAATGGAAGAAGGGAGAGAGATTACCCTGCCGTTTTTTGAAGCAATGACCGAACTAACAACTGCAATGGCTTTGTCTGGTTCTAAAAGTGAGTTCACTTTTGAAGCGGTAGGTGAAGTAGAAGCTGAAGAAATTGAAGTAGAAAAACTTGGTAAGAATGAAATTGTTGAGGCGATGAGCCAGTCGGTAAAAACTGCCGAGTATTTAGCAAAAGTTTTGGGAGCCCAAGCCAGAGGTAAGGTAATTTTAGCAGTGTTAACAGCGTCAAACGGAAGAAAGAAAGTCGAACTAACTCACAAAACAATTGCTTCAATGACCGGATTAACCCGCGAAACAGTGACTTTGCAAATGATTAAACTGGACAAACAAAAACTGGTGGTAAATCGGAGCAAGCTGGTGGAAATTGCTGATAAAGAAAAATTGCAAAAATTGATTTTGAAATAAGTTGCTATTCGCGACAACAATCAAGAATTTTGCCAATGGTGCCGGAGATTTTGCCGAGGAAGTCATTGGATTTGTTGTTGATTGGCGTTTCATTTTTTGGTTCACCTTTGAGTTCAAACCCCTCTGCCCTCCGGGCATCTCCCCTTGACAGGGGCGACAAAGAACTCTGGTCCATCCCTAGGTTTATTGCCCAAAAAAGATTGTAGAGATCGTAGGACTTTTTGAAGAGGTCATAGGCAGTTTTGGTATCCCCTTTTGTTTGGTACTTGGTACCAACTTCCATGACACGCATGGAGGCGGCGAGCAAGTGTTTGCTGGTGCACCAGACCTCACCTTCGTATTTGGGGATGAGCATTTTCATGAGACTTTTGCGCATTTCTCGGGCTTCGTTCAAGAGTTCAAAATATTTGACCTTGCCGGTTTTGTTGGCATTGAAAAACATGTGCTCTTCGATGGCGATGAGATTCATGACGGCCATGGAGAGATCCTCTCCTGATGCCAAGTCCATTTCGTGACCGGCTTCGGCGGCTTTGACTTTGGACATAAATTGAGCGAGTTGTTTGTCGGTATTATTTGTCATGAGTGATTTTAACATCAAAATCCCTCTCCCCGGCTGAGCCGGGGCATCTCCCTTTGAAGAAAGGGAGAAATAACTAGAGCTTGAAAAATAACTTAAAGACCAAAGTAGTTAGCAAAACTAGGCCAACAGGGAAGACGACTTTGGAATAAGGAAAAAGGGCTTTGCCGTTATTTTTGTATTTGGTAAAACCATAAATTAAGTTGCCAGCAAACATAACTACCATGCCAAGGGTTTGGCCGAAGACAACCTTATCCAGGCCGAGTAATTTATTGCTAGAGTGCCAAAGTTGATCGGTAAATTGGAAATAAGAGAGGGTTAATAACAACATTAATATTGAAAATAGCCAAGGGTTTTTAAAAAAATTGAACCATTTAACCATTGAACCATTTTTCGGAAAAGTAATTTTGGTGGCGAGCCAAAAAGAAATGGCGGTGTTGAGGGCACTAATCCAAATGCTGACAAGAAAATCATCAATACCAAGCTTTTTGGCTATAAGCATTCCCCCACCAACGGTGACAATACAGACAGGACACTGGGCCGCTGCGGGAGTGGCGAGAAGTAAGAAGTAAGAAGTAAGATTTAAGAATAAGTATAAATAGAACATTGATTGATGATAACAAAAAGAAAATTGATACTACAGATGTAGTTGGTGGTTGACGAATTTAGCTAATATCGATAAAGTAGGAGTATGAAAAAAACTCTAGAAATAAGTCAGTCAGCAGTTATGTTTGTAGGTTTATTGCTGGTAGTAGCAGTAGGCTTTACCGGATATCTGTATGGCAAGGTGACTAGTTTGGAAAAAGGCGGAACAGCACCAACAGCCCAACAACAAGCTGCCCAACCGGCACAAGCAAATGTGACTCAAGACCAAGTAAAAGCTTTGTTTGATGGAAAAAATATTTCGTTTGGAAATAAAGATAGTAAAGTATTATTTATTGAATTTAGTGACCCGAGCTGTCCTTACTGCCATATAGCTGGTGGTAAAAATGCAGCTTTAAACAAACAAGCTGGAGCTCAGTTTATGTTGAAAGAAGATGGTGGAACGTATGTAGCACCAGTTTTAGAAATGAAGAAATTGGTTGACGAAGGCAAGGCTGGGTTTGTGTGGTTGTATGCTAATGGTCACGGTGCTGGTGAGTCGGCAACTAGGGCTTTGTACTGCGCTCATGAAAAAGGTAAATTTTGGGAAGCATCCGATAAGCTGATGAATGCTGATGGTTATGCACTGATGAATACTAAAATGGAAAAAGATGCTAATGGTAGAGCCTTGGAAAATGCCGGCAATCGACAATTATTGGTGGATTTCTTGAAACCAGTGGTTGATGCTGGATTTATGAAAGACTGTTTGGGTGGTGATAAATTTAAAGATAGGCTGACTTCAGATATGCAAATTGCTAGTCAATTTGGATTTGAAGGAACACCAAGTTTTTTTGTAAACACCAAGAAATTTGGTGGAGCGTATAGCTGGACTGATATTAAGCCAACTGTTGATGCTGAATTGTAATTTAGGATAAAAAATAAAACCGCCCTGAGCTTGTCCAAGGGCGGTTTTTTTTGGTGGTAAAATGGCAAATATGAAAATATTGTTTTTGAATGTGTACAAGGGAGCTCAGGAGGATATGTTGAAAGATTTTTTGATAAAAAAACTTGACAATACAGATATGTTTTGTTTGCAAGAGACAGAAGGTCAATTTGAAGGAATGGTGGATATTTTTCATGAAAAAATAATTTTTGAAATGACAAAGCCAACCGAGAGTAAGTGGAATTTTTCGATAAAGACGATGATCAATAAAAAGTATTTAACAAAAGAAGTGGTCAGACTGTGGCCAGAGGAAAATAAAATTGGATTAGGACTGGTGACTAAAGCTGAAAATTTGATGGTTGGGAACATGCATGGAGTGGCTTTTAATCCAGATGACAAATTGGATACCCCGGAAAGGTTGCGACAATCGAGAGAAATGATTGAATGTTTGGGTGAGACAGGGCAAAGAATTGTGGGTGGCGACTTTAATATTGATATCAACACCGAGAGCGTGAGGTTGTTTGAGGAGGCTGGCTATCGAAACTTAATTAAAGAATACGAAATTGAGACAACAAGAAACAGGTTGGCGTGGGAGCGATATCCTGATCACATTCAAAAATATGCTGACTTTGTGTTTGTCAGCCCGGAGGTGAAGGTAAAAAGCTTTGAAGTGCTAGATATTGAAGTGTCCGATCACCTGCCGATGGTGTTGGAGATTGAAGGGTAGAGAAAAAAAGTTATAATTAGGACATGAATGGAATACGGATATTGGCAGATTTGCTGAATTTAAATAAAGATAGACGAGAGATAAAAAACCCTCAAAGTAGTATTGTAATTGGTGCTGAAAAAGTTGAATTACTAAGAACCGGAGCTGAAACACAACAATATAGGTATGGCAATAAACCGGAAGAATTATTGATTGTAGCTGAGGGTCAAATTTGCAACTTACAATCTATGGATGTAGACAGTTTTCCTGGTGAAGAGGTGGAAAGAGCAACTATTATTGTGGGAAGTTATAAAGCGTCTCCGGGTACGAAATGTGGAGTAGTTCAATAAAGTGAGCCTTACTTTTTTAAAGGCCAAAATGGAATAGCGGTTACAAAAAGTGAATCTGGGATTGAACTAAAAAT
>JAGORQ010000047.1 GCA_018062705.1 Candidatus Shapirobacteria bacterium | reverse complement strand
ACTAAGAGAGGTGGCAAACAAATTCCAAGGGAGTAAGGCAGTAAAGAGGAAAATTGAATAAAGAATGTTGGCACCGGCATTGGTGGGAATTCTTAAGATTAGAGAAAAAGCAAAAGACATAACCAGCATTTGAGCGAGAGGGTTTAAGACTACCCAAAAATAGCCAAGAATTGATTGTTTGTAGCGGGCTTTGACTTCACGACCAACCATTTGCCAGAGAAGTTCACGGTGGCTGACTACTGCTCTTATTTCTTGTAAAAAGGCCGACATGGGAATAGTATAACTGATTTTTAGTTGGGATTTTGACAAATGGCGATTAGATTATAGGAATTGGCGATAAAAAGTTTTTTGGTAACCAAGGTTTGGGGTGTGGTAATTCTTTTAGTTTGGCCAAGAATTAAGTTTTTTATATCCTGAGGAATGTGGCCGTAGATGAAACGAAAAGGTTTGATTTGGGATATATAGCGAATTAATTTGTGTTTAAAAGTAAACGCCGACATATTTTTATAGGAAAACTGTTTGTTTTTAACTTTAGCTTGAGTTGGTAGATCAATTTGGCCGTTAATGGTGACTTTCTTAAAAAATGTTGAGAGTAAGGAGTGTAGTGTTGCAGGTGAATATTCCATTGTATGATAGGCAAAGACGGGTGTTTTGAGTTTGTAGGAAGTGATGTTTTTGTTGGGAGTAGCTAAAATAAACACCCCGTTTGGATTTAAGTGAGAAGTAATATTTTGAAAGTACTTATCTAAATCGGCTTTTTTGATGTGCTCAACGACTTGAAAAGAAATAATTAGATCAAATTTTTGAGGAGGAAGAACTATCACAAAACTTAAGTTTGGTTTGGCAAAAAAGGTTGATGCGTAATTTATAGTTGACTGACTAATATCATAACCGATGGTTTGCTTGGTGGTGAAGCGTGATAAGTATTCGGTACCATGGCCTGTGCCACAACCATAGTCCAAAACTGTTTTGTTCGGACAGTATTTGCAGGCAATTTGGTAAGCAAACTGGGTATCTGAATTGATTTCTTCAAAGGTTTTACCAAAAGGAGGCCTTTCACCGAAGTCGAGAAACAGGTTGGGAAGCTTAGTTTTTAACATAGTGATAGATTAGAAATTATATAACATTTTTTGTTTGCTAAAATGGAGTATGTCTCAACGAAAATTAAAAAAACAGCGCGCAATGGAGGCGATAGAAGTAGTTAAAAAAGTTGAATACTCAGGCACAGGTTGGATTGAAACATGGAAGAAGTTTTTTACCCTAAATTGGAAGTATTTATTGGGAATGACTCTGGTGATCGTTTTGATTTATTTTAATGGCCTTAATGCTAATTTTGTGTCTGATGATTATGCTTCAATAACTCAAAACCCGCAAATAAACAATTTTAAATTTATGTTTAATAATGGTGATTCCATGAGTTTTTCGACTTATTTGGTTAATCAGGTATTTGGAAGTTCAAGCCCAATCCCCTATCACGCAATTTCTTTATTAAGTTTTATTATTTTTTGCTGGCAAGCTGCATTTTTAATTGATTTATTTTTTGAGAACAAGTGGCTAACTTGGCTGACAGTGGGTTTGTTTGTGGTTCATCCGATACATGTGGAGGCGGTTACTTGGATATCGGGGCGAAACTATGTAATTGTGGCCAACTATGTGATGGCGGGACTAACGTCATTTATTTTTTATACTAGAAAATTTAAAAACAAATATTTAGTGGCATTATTGGCGCTTTTTGTCTTGGCTTTTTTGACAGACAAACCCAGATCCTTTGCTTTGTTTTTGTTGATTGGGGTATATGTAATGTATTTTGGAGCAAAACGTTTCAAAATTAATTGGGGAAAATTTTTATTGGGTTCGATAGCTGTTGGAATTGTGTTTAGCCTTATCTCTTGGCCTTATATTATGAATCGGATAAATATTGTTAATGGTGGGTACAATGCTTCGGAAAGTATTTTTTATAATCCATTTTTCCAATATCCAACGGGTTTGACAAAATATTTTCAATTATTGTGGTTTCCGGTTGACCTGACCCTTTATCATACGATGTACATTATTCCTAATTGGCTTAATTGGCTAACATTATTGACATACTTAAGCGCTATGGTTTATTTCTTCTTTAAGAATAAACCTTATTTTTTGGCGATGGCCTGGGTAATTGCTGGGGTAATGTTATCGATCATGCCAGTTAAGGTTAGCTGGTTAGTGGCTGAACGCTACATGTTTTTGGGGTCACTGGGATTTTCACTGCTGATAGCTTTATTGGTTTTGGATATGAGCCGGTGGTTGAAATTTGTGCCCGGGGTAATGTGGGTGTGTTTGGCAGTATATTTTTCGTTTAGGACGGTGATGCGAAATATTGACTGGCAAACAAACCATAATTTGTGGGTAAATACTTGTCAGGTTTCCCCAAACAGCCATAATGCTTGGAATAATATCGGTGATGATTATGACAAACAAAAGGATTTTGTTAATGCTGTTAAAGGGTTCACTCAATCAACCTTGGTTAAGCCTAATTATGCTGACGCCTACCATAATCGGGCGAATATTTTTTATAAATTGGGAAGAATGGACTTGGCCAGAGAAAGTTACAATATCGCCGTTAATTTATCACCTGCTTTGGTTCAGTCATATATAAGCTTGACTCAGATTGATTTGGCAGAAAAAAAATATGATTTAGCATTACAGCATTCTGAGTCGGCCTACAAACTTGACCAGACCAACCCTCAAACAGCATATATTTTGGGTGCAGTTAAACTTCAAACTGGAAACATGTCTGAAGCAAAAAGTATTTTTGAAAATATTTTGAGACAGTATCCAAATTATAGTCTTGCCAGAGAGGCATTATTACAAATGTCGACAGGTACAACAAAGTAAAATGATTAGAAAAATATTGTTTGCTATTCGCAACAGATTTGAGTCAAGTAAGGGCATGAATCAGGTTTTGGACTGGGCTACAAACAACCCAATTTATCGCCATTTTACTTATAAGATATTTGAAAAAAAAGTAAACGAGATTAAAAAAACAAAAAAGTATTTATTTGCTATTGAGGTATCGAGTTTTTGTAATGCTCGATGTTTTTTTTGTCCAAATAGTTTTATGAAAAGACGTAAGACGAACTTGGGAATGGAGATGTTTTTGAAGTTGGTTGAGCGAATAAAAGAAGAAGGAATAACTCCACGCTCATTTAATTTAACCGGTACTGGTGAACCACTACTGGATAAAACTTTGTTGGATAAAGTGGAAATATTGAAGACTAATTTTCCCGAATCGGAAGTGTTTTTCCCATCAAACTTGGCTTTGGCGTCTGAAGAAACTTTGGAAAAAATTGTAGCTAGTAAATTGGATCATATTTCCATAAGTTTGAATGCGAGTAACGCTGCCGATTATAAACGAATCATGAAATTGGACTATAAAAAGACTATTAAGAATGTTAACCTACTGATTCGCTTGAGAAACAAAAAAAACCCTAATTTGAAAATTTCTCTGAGTGTGGCTGCTAATCCGATAAATAAAAAAAGTATCGATATATTTATAAAAAAATGGCAGGGAAAGGTAGATAATATTGCAATAAATTGGATAAATACATGGGCTGGGGCAATAAAAAATGGTGAGGTTAAACGG
>JAGORQ010000005.1 GCA_018062705.1 Candidatus Shapirobacteria bacterium | reverse complement strand
ACGTAATACGAAAAAGAGATGATTAATAGCAAGTATGTTATAAGTCCGATGAGGCCGGAGGTGGCGAGATAATTGAGATATTCGTTGTGCGCTTTGTTGTAGAGAAATTGCCATTCTGAAGTAAGATTGTGAGTGGCTGGACGAGTCCAGTAGTAGCTGAAGGCGAAGGTTTCTGGACCGGTGCCAAAAACTGGGTAACGTTTCCACAAATCAACGGCTCCTTGCCAGACGATTTTACGAATATCCTCTGATGGAGTAATTAAGACCGATTTATCATTTATCATTGAACCATTTATCATTTTTTGGGGGAAGAAAAAGTCTTTGATGGGGTTGGAGACGCTAAGAGACAACAACAGGAAAATTAGAAGTATGAAGTAAGATTTAAGATTTATGAATAAAACGTTGTTTTTGAAGTCTAAAAATAATTTGTATACAAAATAAATTCCTAATGAAATGATTGCGGCGATCAGACCTGTTTTAGATTTGGTGAAGAGTAAGCACAACCAAAAACTTGAAGTAAGAAGTAAGAAATAAGATTTATGAATAAGGCGGGTGGTGGAGAAAAAACGATCAAGAGAAAATGGAAGTAATATGCAAAGATAGGCGGCGAGC
Source organism: Candidatus Shapirobacteria bacterium (assembly GCA_018062705.1). Lineage (GTDB taxonomy): Bacteria > Patescibacteriota > Microgenomatia > UBA12405 > UBA12405 > JAGORQ01. Next base: position 49,663 of record JAGORQ010000005.1, on the reverse strand, counting down.
CAATTGGGTTGACCGAGAGTGCTAAAGACGCGAGCCTGAACATCGGTCTTCCAAGAATTTTTGTCGATTAGTCCATAAATTGGAGTATTCTTGAAAATATTTTTAATAAAAGGATATTGGGTTAGATTAAAATGTTGGGCAATACCAAGCATGGCTACAGTAATCCCAGAAAGTAGAGAGAAATTTATTAACTGACGGCGAAATTTGTCGTCTAGATAATTGGAAGTTATAAAAAAAAGTGAAGTAAAGGCAAGTAGAGAAAGTAGTCCACCATCGAGTCGGGAGTAGTAACCAAAAATTGAGACGTGACGGTCAATACTAAAAATGGTGGCAATTAACTGGGATGCGAGAAACAGTAGGATGGGGATGTTGAGTGGGTGATGTCGAAAAAGTGGGGTGTTGTTCTGAAGGTGATTGAACAGGTGGGCGGTGATAATAATCAGAGTGATTAGGTAAACGAAGTACATTTTGGGAATTTCAAAAAGTTCCGAGTTGGCAGGGTTGTAGATTAGAGGGGTAAAAAAAACTAGTCCAAGAATCAAACTTTTTATAAAATTATTCAGACGTAGCGACATGGTTGTAGATAGTATAAGGTATAATTTGGGGTGATCAAAATTTTGGAGAATTTTTATTGGGAAATAGGAGTTGATTTGGGGAGTAGTAACACGCTTATTATCCTAAAAGATAGAGGTATTGTAGTTGATGAACCGGCACTGATTGCTCGAATTAAAAAAAAGCGCTGGTCGGGGCTATCCGCCCCAAAAACTAAAAAATCGTTGGTTATTGCTTATGGCGCCAAAGCAAAAGAAATAGTTAGCCGCGAGCCGGGTCAGGTGGAGGTAATTTCACCGATTAAAAATGGAGTGATAGTGGATTTGGAGGCGGTAGAGGAATTGGTGTCTTATTATTTAAAGTTGGTTTATGAAGTACCTTCAAATTACCCCAAGCTATTTAAACCGAGAGTGGTGGTGTCGGTGCCAAGTGGAATTACCGACGTTCAAAAAAGAGCTGTTAGGTCGGTGTTCTATCGTTCCGGAGCCAGAGACGTAATTTTGGTTGAAGGTTCAGTTTTGGCAGGTTTAGGAATTGGGGTGTCGGTCAAAAAATCGTCAGGAGTGATGATTTTGGACGTGGGTGGGGGTAAAACTGAGGTGTCGGTGGTGTCATTAGGTGGGGTGGTGGTAGGTAAGGCGTCAAAAATTGCCGGTAATGAGATGGATGCTGGTATTGCTAACTATATAAAAATGAAATATGGATTGTTGATTGGTCAAAATACAGCCGAAAGGGTCAAAATTGAAATTGGTAATGTAGGTGAATCGAAGGTGGAAAAGGCGGCTTTGGTTCGGGGGAGAGATATGGAAACTGGTTTACCAAAAAGCGTCAAGATTGGTGAGGGAGAAATACGTGAGGCCATAGCATTTGAAGCCCAAAAAATTGTTAAGTTGGTAGTTGAAGTGTTGGATCAAACACCACCAGAATTGATGGAGGATATTTTGAAGAGAGGAATAGTTATGGTGGGGAATGGCAGTAAGCTGAGGGGTTTAGATCGACTTATTGAAAAGGAAACAAAAATAAATACCAAGTTGGCGGAAGATCCGGGTTGGTGTGTTGTAAAAGGAATTGGAGAATTGTTGGGTAACAAGCAAATTTTGGAATCGATAAAAATTGTTAGTAGTTTGGGTAAATAGATTGGAAAACATAACGGCTAAATATTGGCTTTTGTACTGGGCACTAATCGGTAGTTTTGGTTTTTTGCTGGTGGGTGTTTTGAGATTGTCAGTCATTCGTCAAAAGTATTACTCGACTAAGGCGCGTGATAATCGGATTACAGAAATTTCTATACCGGCTGCTAGAGGGTCGGTTTACGATCGAAAAGGGAGAGAGTTGGTTAAAAGTGTTTATCAATATTATAAAAAAGATGGTGATAGCAAGATTTACGATGGCTCAGGCGATTTTGATGGATCAAAATTTGAAGGAAAAGATATCGTGGCGGAATTGAAGCGACAATATAATTATGGCGAGTCGCTCGGGTTGGTAACAGGTTATGTCGGTAAAGTGGGAGCTGATGATATAAAGAAAAACAGTTGTGGAGATAAAATTGATGGTCTAGATTTTGTAGGTAGGGCAGGGGTTGAGGTTAGTTTAGATTGTCAACTGCGAGGTCAAGATGGAAAGAGGTTGATCGAGGTTGACGCTTTGGGAAAATATGTGCGGGAGATGGGTAGGATGGAGCCGGTTGCAGGCCAGAACATAACACTGTCAATTGATGCTTTTTGGCAAGATAAAATTTATAAATTATTAAATGGGAGGAAAGCAACTGTAATAATGAGTGAACCATTAACGGGTAAAATTTTGGCTTTGGTATCATCGCCAGGGATGGATCCAAATGTTTTTTCGAATCAGCTAGATAATCAGGTGATTAATAGTTATTTGGAAGATAGAGAAAATTTACCTTTGCTTAACCGGACAATATCAGCGCGGTATCATCCGGGAAGTGTCTTTAAGCCGGTATTGGCGGCGGCTGGTATGGAGTCGGGAGTAATTGAAGCTGGTTCGTTAATTGAAGATACTGGTGTAATCAAGGTGGGAGAGTATTCGTATAGTAATTGGCTGTGGACAAAAAGTGGGACAACTGATGGGATGGTGAATATTGTGAAAGCGTTACAGCGATCAAATGATATTTATTTTTATAAACTAGGAGAAAAATTGGGGGTAGATAGAATAAAGTTGTGGGCCAATAAATTTGGTTACGGGAGTAAAACCGGAGTGGAATTGTCAGGAGAGACACCAGGAATAGTGCCAGACGAACAATGGAAAATTGAAAATAAAGGTGAAAAGTGGTTTTTGGGTAACACTTACCATTTGTCGATTGGGCAAGGTGATTTGGCGGTAACACCTTTGCAGGTTAATCAAATGACAAACATAGTTGCCTCAAAAGGTAAAAAATGTCAGATGAGTATTTTGAAAAATAAGCTGGTTAATTGCAGTGATATAGGAATAAAATCAAACACTTTGTCGGCAATTTATGAAGGGATGAAATCTGCGTGTAAACCAGGAGGAACAGCCTGGCCGTTATTTAATTTTAAAACCCAGTTGGCTTGTAAAACCGGGACGGCTGAGGTGGGTGATGGGTCGAAAGACACTCATGCCTGGTTGACGGCTTTCGGTCCAGTGGACAATCCAGAGATTTCGATTACTGTAATGGTGGAGAGAGGAGGAGAAGGATCGGATGTGGCGGCGCCGATTGTGGGGGATATTTTAAAAGAGTGGTTTAATGAACCTAACACCCTGGTGCCGAGATACACAAACTGAAACTCTAAAATCTAAACTCTAAAATCTAAACACTAAAGAAGAAAATATTTTAGAAATTGACAGCGGTGTTATGATAGAACACAATGAAAGCTATGAAGAAACTACTTATTGTCGAGTCGCCGACAAAGGCACGAACGATCGGAAAATATTTGGGAAGTGATTATGAAGTGGTGGCGACAGTTGGTCATTTGCGAGATTTGCCGAGCAGCAAAATGGGGGTAGACTTGACTACTTTTGAACCTGAATATGTAGTATCTGATGATAAGAAAAAAGTGGTGGCAGAGTTAACTAGGGCTTCAAAAACAGCCAGTCAGATTGTATTGGCCTCAGACCCTGATCGGGAAGGAGAGGCGATAGCCTGGCATGTTAAGACCATACTGGAAAATTCCAAAATCCAAAATCCAAATTCCAAATCCGGCAATCCAGGGACTAGCTTCGCGTCGCATATTCCAAAAAACAAAAAACAAGTTCCAAACGTAGATATCGTTCGGGCGACGTTTCATGAAATTACCAAAAGCGCGATTGAAGACGCACTAAAGACTCCGCGAGAAATCGATATGAATTTGGTGGATGCCCAACAAGGTAGACGAGTACTTGATCGAGTAGTCGGCTATTCACTTAGTCCGGTGCTGTGGAAAAAAGTTCGTCGAGGGTTGTCGGCAGGAAGAGTCCAATCGGTGGCAGTGCGATTGATTTGTGAGAGAGAAAATGAAATAAACTCATTTTCCAAGGAGAAGTTTTTTAGAATCAGTGCTGACTTAGAAAAGGGGGTTGTGGCTGATTTAATAAAAGTGGCAAATAAAAATATTGAAGTTGTTAGTAAATTAGACCTATTTGATGGTCAATATAGCTATACAAAGACAATTTATACCGATAAAAACGAAGTAGAAAAGTTTGTGTCAGCTCTGAGCCAGGAGTTTGTGGTGGCAAAAATGGAGGAAAAAGAAACTAATCGTAATCCGTTACCACCATACACTACTTCAAAGTTGCAACAGGCGGCTGCGAGACGTTTTGGCTGGTCGGGTAAGCAAACAATGAGTTTGGCACAAAGGTTGTACGAGCAGGGATTAATCACTTATCACCGGACTGATGCGGTCAATTTGTCAGACAAGGCGGTGGCAGAATTTAGGGAATTTATAATTAAAAAATATGGAGCTAACTATGTGTCACCAGTAGCGAGAAAATTTAAAAATACCTCCAAAAACGCTCAAGAGGCACATGAGGCAATTAGGCCAACGAATGTATCAAACTATGACATTAATGGGTTGGACAATAAAGAGCTCAAACTATATCAATTGATTTGGAAGAGAGCTGTGGCAACTCAAGGGGCGAGTGCAAAAATGAAAAGTTCAACAATAGACTTTACCAATGGCCCAGGCTTGTTTAGAACTAGTGGAGTAGTAATGTTGTTCGAAGGTTTTTTAAAAATTACTGAAGAGAAACATGAAGAGCAAGTGTTACCGCAGATGAAGATAGGGGACAAAATTAAGTCAAAAAAAATAAATATTGTAGAGGCAAGTACCTCTCCACCACCACGATATTCAGATGCTTCTTTGGTTGGGTCGTTGGAAAAACAGGGGATTGGTCGACCGTCAACCTACGCGCCGATTATTTCAACAATCCAAGCCAGACAATATGTGGAAAAAGAAGAAGGGAGATTTTATCCAACTGCTTTGGGGGTAGCGGCCAACGAATTTTTAGTCAAAAATTTCCCGGATATTTTGTCACTGCCTTTTACGGCAGAAATGGAAGAAGATTTGGATGAAGTGGCCACCGGCAAGGTTAAATGGAAAGAAATGATGAAAACTTTTTGGAAAAAATTTGATAAAGAGGTTAAGTTGGTGGAAAAAGATGCGGATAGGGTCAAGGTGGCAGTAGAAAAACTAGATGAAAAGTGTCCCGAATGCAAAGAAGGGGAGCTGGTGGTGAGAACCGGGAAGTTTGGAAAATTTGTGTCGTGTGACCGGTTTCCCGACTGTAAATATACTCGACAATTTAAGGAATTGGCAGGATTTAACTGCCCAACCTGCGGCAAAGAGGGGGTGGTGCGAAAAACTAAAACCGGACGAAAGTTTTTTGGCTGTTCGGATTATCCGAATTGCAAATGGGCTGGGTGGAAGAAACCTTAAGATTGTTTGGGTTGACGACGTTTAATATCCTCTTCTACAAAATAAACTAATCCAAGGTCGGCTAGTTGGTGACGTTGGGTAACACCTTGAGCATTCGTTTTTTCTACGTAAAACGTTTTTGGTTTGTTGATATTTTTTTCTGACATAATTATTTTAAATTATTGTTGTTTTGATTGACGACGACTTATAACTCGATTTAGAAAATCAGGATTCATTTGAGAGAGTAAGTAGTCTGGGCCGCTTAAATTAATAGTTCTACCGTTTATGTCGGTGACTTGTTCTGTGTTTGTTGGTTTTCTAGACTCAACTGGTTTAAATCCTTCAGGATTCATATTTAATTATAATTAGTAATAATTAAATATAGGACAAGCTTATAATAGTTGTCAAGTGGTAAATAACAATTACTAATGACTAATTACTAATTACGAATGAAAATTACCTAATTTTGGATGTTTTTTGAATTTTGGTGATAATTCTGAGCAACTCTTCAATATCTTCAATTAGCGAAATAGCTTCTTTTTCAGTTAAATAATTTGTGTCTTTGAGTAAGCGTATCCAATAACTGGTTTCTCGAGATTCTTTATAAGCAATCGACATTTTGGCTACAAAGTCGCTTTTTGACTGACCGCCGATGGCTTCTTCGATGTTGGCACCGATTGATGTACCACTTCTTAAGACTTGTTTAGATAATACATATTCTTTTTTTTTGACTTGGTTAGATAGGAATACAACTTGATAATTCGTAAAGCAAAAGCATAACTTTTGGTTTGAATTAAATTGTCTTTCAATTAGTAATTATTAATTAGTAATTGGTAATTATTTGCGTTTTCCCCATCTTTCTTGGGAAATTCTAATAAGCTTATCACGCTGTTGGTTCTTGCAGTCGAGAGGGGGGAGGGAGACGGCATAGAAGGGCTGAGTGGTTTCGGAATCGATTGAGAGTTTACAAATCATTTGGTATTTACCAATTTTGACCAGGTCATCGGCGGGGAATTTGGCGCCAAATTCTTTTTGAAGGATATAGGCGTCTTGGTTGCCAACCACAAAAGAGAGGATGGAGCCGACGTTGCCAAAAATGGCGTCCTGGATAGTCCGGTCAAGCTGGCTCATATACTGATTGGCGACAATGAGGTTGAGTTTGAATTTGCGGGCTTCAGAAAGAATTTTGATAAAAGCCTCGGTGGCAAAGTTTTGGAACTCATCAACATAAAGATAAAAATCGGACCGGTCCTCTTGGGCTTGAAACACCCGATTCATGGCTGATAATTGGATTTGGGTGATCAACATGGCGCCGAGGAGGGCGGAATTGTCTTCGCCGAGCTTGCCGGTGGATAAATCAGCAATAAGAATCTTTTTTTGATCCATAATTTCTTGGATTTTGATTTTGGAAGTGGGGTGGGCGATGGTGTTGCGGATATTTGTAGAGGCAATAAATTGACCGACTTTGTTTAAAATTGGGGCAATGGCTTCGTTTTGGAACTTGTCGTCCATGCGATCGTATTCATTGAGCCAAAAGTTTTTGAGAGTTTGATTTTGAAGTTGCGACACAACCTTGCGGCGATATTCTTTGTGTGTCAGTATCTCGACGATGTGGGTCATGTCACTTCCAGGGGTGTTGACCAGGGTTAGAACAGCATTGCGGAGGATATGCTCAAGTCGAGGACCCCAGGAGACCTGACCATAAAGCTTTTTGAAAATGGAGATGACACCGGAGGCGACAAGTTCTTTTTGAGAGTCGTTTTGAGCTTCTAAGACATTGAGAGGGTAAACATAGTCGGGATCGGCGGGGTTGAAGTAGCAACAGTCGTTGATACGATGAGAAGGAATATAGTCGAGAATGGTTTGGCACAAATCACCATGAGGGTCAATGATAGCGACACCGCGACCTTTGCGGATATCATCGATGGCCATGTTGGCGATAAGGGTGGTTTTTCCGGTACCGGATTTTCCGATAATGTAGGTGTGGCGACGGCGGTCTTCGCCTTCCTTGATACCAAAAATCGAATCTTTGTTCCTAAACTCGGCTTTGGCAAAGTAGGTAATTTTTTGCTTTTGTTCATCTGTGGCACCATCGGCAACCGGCAGGTTTTCTGGCGGATCAGCATAAAGCTTTTTACCCCAAGCGATATTGGGAAGTTTGGTGAGCTGATTAGGAAAATGCCAGAGGGCAGACATTTCTTCGGTGTTTAAAACTTGAGTGTTAATACTTAATTCTCGATTTAATATGGAACGGAGGATTTTTTTCTTGGTAAACAGCCCTGGACTAATTGATTTGACAAAATTACCCCGAGGACTGGTATAAATTCCAAATGATGAGGAGACGGAAGCGATCAGGCCGGGATTATTACTCAATAAATTTATTTGGGTGAGGAGACCGGGATATTGAATTTTGGTTTCAAAAACGGCTTTGTCGGGGTGGGCTTGACGGAAGCCTTTTTCTTTGTCCACCAAAATGCCGTTTTGGATGACGGAGATAATTGACCCTTGCCAGTTTTTGGGAGCATTGCCGATAAGAATTTGGTAAACAAAAAAGTCAGCGGGTCCGCCAGCTGGCGGATTGCTGCGAGACAGGGGAGCGAGAACTGAAGATAAGGGGTCGGTGTCTTTGAAGTCTTTGGTGGTTTTGAGGGGGTAGGAATAGGGGCGGGCGAGGGCGAGCTGGGCAAAGGCATTTTTTGACTGGGCGTCGGCAAGTCCCCTAAAGGGGATAGACTCTGCCCCTACTTTACTAAGATAATCTTCTGGTTCTTTAATTACGGCATAAGGGTATTGGGCGAGGATTTGGGAACGAAAAAAGTCGGCAGTGTCCTCAGGGGTGGCCAGTAAAAAATGAACTTGAGAGTCGTATAAAGCGACTTCAAGTGAGGCAATAGTGGGTTTGTGGCCACTGAGCCGACTCCAAAAAGATTGATGGGCAAATTGGGTGAAGTTTGATAGCAGAGAGGACATGGATTCAGGTGTGGTTTCGTTATCTTGGGGTAGACGAATTTCCATGAGTTTGAAAGCAGTTGAGGCCATGGATTCATTATAGAGCAAAAATGACGATAAACGTAAAACGTAATACGTAAAACGCGACACAAATGGGATATATGAATATAAGATGGAATAATAATTAATTAGAGGTTATGATACCGGGATGAAGTCGAAAAGAACTTTTCAGGTGGAAACAGAAAGAGTGTGTGAGGAATGTGAGGCTGAAGTAGGAACATTGAGTGTGTTTTTGGGTACTACGGTTGGTGATGAGGTGAGGGCGAGACAACAATTGGCTAATTTTAATCCAATTATAGTTGGGTTAAAGGTGAGAAGATTGGGCACAAATTGTCGGCGCAAACTGAGACATGGTGGCGAAAATGTGATGGCGGCAACGGATTATATTGCGATGCAAACAAGACAAGTAGATACTGGTTTTGTGGGAAAAGGAAGGTTGGTGTTGAAACAGAACGAAGAGAGAACAGATAGTAATTCGACCTTGAAGGCATTGAAGAGAAGGCATGGGGTGGGGGACTGAGTTTGTAAGTAACTTGTGTGTAGACATGTTATAAGATAAATGTTAAAATCGGCGTAATTCAAAACAGCAGACTGCAACCGAACTTCAGCAGTACGGAAATTGAGAATACCGCCTTCGTCCTGAGATAAGATTGGGACTGCGGCGAGTCAAGGCGGATGTTGTGGAGAAGGTACTCTAACAATCTGCAATGTTTGACAAGTGCTTCTTTTTTAGGGTTGGAACAAGTTTCTATTTTATTAAAAAAATGGCGATTTGTTCTGACCTTAGAAAGGAGGTACAGAAAAAAAGAAAAAGAAGAAAAGAACAGAAACAAAAAAGTAAGAAAAATATAAAATCTAAAACAGGAGTTAAGTAATGAAAAGCAAAACGTACTTTGGTTTGTTGTTGTTGGTGTTGGTTGCACTGGCACTCGGCGCAAAGACTGTTCGCAGTCTTGTACACAGAGGCTGTGGCGGTGTCATAGGTAAGAAAGATGGCAAAGGTACCGCGAATTGGTGTTTTGGCTGTAATGGTCGCGTTCCCTCCGATCAGATTGTGGAGAGCTAACAATGCAACCAGTAGAGGAAAAGAAATATTTGTGGCTCGACGGCAAGATTCGTAGTAAACCAGATCCTGATTGGACCGAAGAAAAGGCCATCAAACTTGGTCTGATCAAGAAGCCTTCGGCAGGTCAAACGTTTGTAAATCCAGGTGCAAGTTTTCAGGCTCTACAAAAGTATGTGCAACAGCACGAGTTGTGGACCGGGCAGGGGGCAGAGCAAATCAAACCAGATTAATCTGGTTTGAGCCAAACTGTTTACACAGCTGGGAGAGTATCTCCCGGCTGTGATATACAGTAAACCCAACCAAAACTTTTTCTTTCCCCTCGGTCCGCGTTGAGCGGAAACATCCAAACATTGCAGATTTACACAAAATTACGAATTATTCATTTGAATTGTCCAGCTCGCTAACTTAAAAATGCTCGCTGGATTGCGATTTTAGGCAAATTTTCGTCTCCGCCAATCGGCGGATTGAAAATTCGACCTAAAAGTTGCAAGTTTTTTTTGGTTAAAACTAACTTAGTTGGCACAAATAGAGCGATTTGTGTTGACAAATTGGCACAAATAGAGTATATTGTGCTTATGAAGATAAAAAGGAGCTTGGAAGTAGATATTTTGAATCATTTTGAAAAGAGTGGTAAAGGAGTGGTGATTTTAGGGCCAAGACAGGCAGGTAAAACCACCTTGGTTAGCGACATTTTGGCCATAAAAAAATGGAAAACCTTGGTATTAAATGGGGATCGGCGAGGCGACTGGTGGGAAATACTTCAAAGCAGAGAACTGACGAAAATTAAACTATTGTTGTCTGGGTATGAGGCATTGTTTGTGGACGAGGCACAGAAAATACCCGAAATCGGAACAATTCTGAAAATAATTTTAGACGAAATGCCAGGCATGAAAGTGTTAGTAACTGGGTCATCCTCTTTGGATTTGTCGAGTAAAATAAGTGAACCTTTGACAGGTAGAGTGTACAATTACAAACTTTATCCAATTTCTCAGTTAGAATTAGGAAAAACCTTCACCTTATTTGAAATGTCGGAAAATTTGGAAGAAAGATTGGTGGTTGGTTCATATCCGGAAGTTTTTTCACTTGCTGGAATAATAAATAAACAAGAATATTTGGCCAATATTACGGATAATTATTTGTATCGAGATCTATTAGAATATGATGGAATCAAAAACTCGTCTAAAATAAGAGATTTGCTAAAGTTGTTAGCTTTTCAAATTGGCCAGCAGGTGTCTGTAAACGAATTGGCGACTAGTTTGAGTTTGAGTAGAGATACAGTAAGTAAATATATTGATTTATTGGAAAAATCTTTTGTAATATTTAGATTGGGTGGATTTAGTCGTAACTTGCGAAAAGAAGTGTCGAAGATGGATAAAATATATTTTTACGACTTGGGAATTAGAAATACAATTATTGGTAATTTGAGTTTATTAAACAGTCGGAATGATGTTGGCCAATTGTGGGAGAATTTTTTAATTGTTGAGAGAATTAAAAAACAAACCTATCAGCACAAACTATTTAGCCAGTATTACTGGAGATTGAATAGTGGGGCGGAGATAGATTTGGTGGAAGAAGAGTCAGGTCAATTGACTGGTTTTGAGTTTAAATGGGGTAAGAAAGTTGTTTCGGGGCCAAAATCGTGGATCGATGGATACCCGAGTGCAAAATTTGAAACGGTGAATAAGGAAAATTATGGAGATTTTTTAAAATAAAAATATGCCGACTAGACCAGTTTCGTCAGCAGAAGTTAAAGAAAGACATGAGCATCATGGTGAACTCAAGAGGTACCATATAGCTGGGTTAGGAATAAATCAGGAAAAGATAGATGTACGGGTAGATTTGTGTTCGATGTGTGCTAGATACTTTGCCGATTTGGAATTGAATGTTGTACCTGTGGTAAGAGATTCACAATTACACCATCTTCAGGATGTGGGGGATAGGGTGGTGCGAGATCAGTGAGGTGATTTACGTCCTATAACTTGACATAATATAGGATATTTGCTAAGATTAGACTGTTTTCAAACTATACATATCCAATGCGGATTAAGGCATGGTTTGAGGACTGTTCTTTAACAGTCAAAAAAGAGTTGGCGGTTAGTACCGATTAGTTCCGAAATTTTTTCGGAGTTGATTGGTACTAATCGTATTGGAAAAATGAAAGTCAATACTTACACCCACAAAATGTGGATGTAATAAAAAGGAGAAGAGGAAATGAGTGACTGGCTTGATCGGCAGACTGGTAAGATGACAAAAGAAGAAATAAAGGATTGGGCATTCGTGTCCTTTTCGACCATTGCGTTAATTATTATCTTAGCTGTTGAACCTGACTGGATTAAAATTGCTATTCCAGTAGCTTCACTTGCTTTGATATTCGCGATGGTATCAGTTCTTGTCTTTCGAGACGAGAGCAACCAGGTACTTTTACTGGAGTTCCTTACACTGTTTGGAACAATGGTTCTTATTTTATTTATGGAGACGGTGTCTGCTTTTTGTCTTATTTCCATTTCGGTTCTGTCTGTGGCCATTGTCCTGCATTTAGGGATGATGCTTGCCAAGAAGCGTTGGAATGGAGATTACTACAAGCAGATGCTCTTGAGACAAATAATGAAAGAATCAGGGTTACCACTTACAAGTGATGGCATGCATCCGGATGTAACGGCAATGTTCCAGCGAGTAAGGAATGAAGTCAAAAAATCGCAATAGCGGTGGTGGTAGGAGAGAGGGCCCTTGCCTCTCTCCGACAACCACAAACCAACCAACCCCCACTTTTTCCACACACAACTCTTTTTTGACTAACTTTACATCTATCTACAAATGCCCGCCTCGGCGGGCATTTTTGTGGAGTTGATAGTTGACTAATTTAAAGTATAAGTTTAAAATAGTCAGGTATGAGATATCTAACTAGAAAGATAGAAAAAATCATTAAGAGGTCAAGCAAGACTTTTAAAATTGTTTTTTTGGGTGGGCCAAGACAGGTTGGAAAGACGACTACATTGAAAAGATTATCCGAAAAAATGCGGATGGATTATGTCACTTTGGATGATTTGGATTTACGTGAGCTGGCAAATAGTGACCCAAAATTATTTTTGCAACAATATAAAGCGCCGACAATAATTGATGAGGTTCAGTATGCGCCAAAGTTGTTTCCGCAAATAAAAAAGATAGTTGATGAAAGCGACTTGAGTGGAAGGTTTTGGTTGACAGGATCCCAACAATTTAGTTTGATAAAAAATATTCAAGAATCTTTGGCTGGTAGGGTGGCGATTTTAAATATTCTGGGTTTATCCCAAAATGAAAAAAAAGAAAGTAAAAAAAATATTGATAAGCCAAAAATAAGGCGATTGTTTAAAGATATCTTTGTGGGAGGCTTTCCGGTGTTTCAATCTAGAAATGCTCCGGATAGAGAAGTTTATTTTAACTCTTACATCCAGACATATTTGGATAGAGATTTGTCTGGAATTTTTGGAATAAATAAAACAACCGAATTTAATAGGTTTATTCAAGTATGTGCGGCGAGGACAGGCCAGGTTTTAAACATATCCGACTTGGCTCGTGACTGCGGAATATCACCAGTGACGGCAACTGAATGGTTAAATATTTTGGAAAATACAATGCAGATATATTTATTGAAACCATTTTATCCAAACATAACTAAGCGAATTATTAAGGCGCCGAAATTATATTTTTTGGACACTGGTTTAGCATCGTATTTAACTAAATGGAACAATGTAGAAAGCTTATTGTCAGGCTCCATGTCTGGGGCGATGTTTGAAACTTATGTAGTGGGGGAAGTCATTAAGAAATACATATCAAAGGGAGTTGACCCGCCACTTTACTACTTAAGGGACAAAGAGGGTCATGAAGTTGATTTGGTGGTAGAGGATAATGGCTTACACTTACTAGAAATAAAATTGTCGGCAAATGTAAATTTACTAAATCATCAAGGATTAAACTATTTTTCGGGAAAATTTGCTAAAGTAGTTGATAAAACTGTAGTGTCACTAATTGAAAATCAAATTATTACTACTGACGGTGTAAAGTATGTGCCCTATACAACTTTTGTGCTATAATCCCTAGATTAAAATTTATTTTTATTAACGTTCTTAGCTATCCTGGTGAAAACCTAGACGTTAATTATAAAAAGGAAGCAATAATATGGCAGTAGTCAAAACAAAAACCGTCAACCGAACCGGTAAAAGTTTGGTTAAAAAAGCATTAGTGGTCAAAGCTAAAGGGCAGAGCACGATTACGACTGAAAATATTAAAAGACAGAACGAGAAGCTGGAAGCAGAGAAAAAGGCAAAACTCCAAACTCTAAACTCTAAAGAAGTCGAAAAGACAGAAGTAGAGAAATTAAAGGAAGATAAGAAATATGAATTAACTATTGGATTAAAAGATTTACTTGAAGCGGGATGTCATTTGGGACACAAAGTGTCCAAAACTCATCCAAAAGCTAAAGAAAATATTTATGTAGCCAAGGATGGTATCCAAATAGTTGATTTAACCAAAACCCTGAAAGCTTTGGAAAAAGCTTGTAATTTTGTGTACAACGCTCAAAGAAATGGTAAAAAGATTGTGTTGGTAGGTACCAAGAGACAAGCACGTGAAGTGGTTCGCCGAGTAGCGATGGAGGCTGGTGTGGCTTATGTGACTGATAGGTGGTTAGGTGGCACAATTACCAACTGGGAGCAAATTCGCAAAGACATCCGCAAGTTGATTGAGATGAAAGATGGTTTGGCTAAAGGGAAATATACTGAAAGTACCAAAAAAGAGATTTTGGAAATGAACAAAGAAGTAATCCGTTTGGAAAAAATCATTGGAGGCTTGGTTACTTTGGATAAAATGTTTGATATTATTTTTGTGGTTGATCCAGGCTTTGAAAAAACTGCGGTACGCGAGGCTAAGTTGCGAAAAATCAAAATTGTGGCAATTGCAGATACTGATTCTGATCCACGAAAAGTAGATTTTGCCGTTCCGGCCAATGACGACAATGTGAAGTCAGTGAGCTTAATTGTTGAAGAAATTGGGAAGGCGATTAAAGCGGCTGGAGTTAAGTAAAGATTTAAGAAATAAGATTTACGATTTAAGAATAAAACAAATATGATTGATCAAAAAAAACTAATCGAATTAGTAAAAAAAATTAGAACCGAAACTGGTTTGGGGATAATGGAAATTAAGGCGGCGCTAGAGCAAGCGGAAGGGGATGAGAAAAAAGCCAAAGAGATATTGAAAGAACAGGGTTTTAAAAAAGCGGAAAAGAGAGCTGAAAAAGAAACCCATCAAGGTCTGGTAGCAACTTATACCCACACCACTGGCAAGATTGGTGTAATGGTGGAGCTACTCTGTGAAACTGATTTTGTGGCCAAAAATGAAGATTTTGTGGCGGTGACCCGCGATCTTTGCTTGCAAGTGGCGGCAATGAATCCGGAAACTCCAGAAGTATTACTAGAGCAGGAATTTATCAAAGATCCGTCGATTAAAATGAAAGATAAGATAACTGGATTGACGGCTAAATTTGGCGAGAATGTGAAGTTGGGGAGAATAAGTAGGTTTGAGATATAAATCTACCCCTTGACCCCTCCTTTGATGAAAGGAGGGGGAAAGTGTTATATTGAATAAGTTATTACCTAAATAATATATTTATGATTGTATTCTCTGATGTAACTACCCGAATGGGGAAAATTGTGGATTTGTTTTTAAATGATATCGGTTCAATTCGCACCGGTCGGGCTACACCAGGATTAATTGAGAATGTGATGGTGACATCGTACGGGCAGAAGATGAAGTTGATAGAGCTGGGAAGTATTTCGGTGCCAGATGTCCGAAGTTTGACGTTTCAGCCCTGGGACCAGGCTTTGTTAAAAGAGATTTGTAATGGTATTCAGGCGGCAAATATTGGGATGAATCCAGTAGTTGATGGTCAGTTGATTCGAATGGCGCTACCGATGTTGACACAAGAACAGAGAGAGGATTATGTTAAATTGTTGGGCAGAAAACTGGAAGGGGCTCGAGGGATGATTCGCGATGCCAGGGCTGACTTTAGGAAAAAACTAATGGATGGCAAAAATGCCAAGACGGTGTCGGAAGATGAATTTAAACGTGATGAAACTGAGCTTCAAAAAATTACTGATCAGTTTACAGGAAGGCTAGAAGAGATAAGTAAGAAGAAAGAAGTGGAGATTCGGGGATAGTCGTCTGGTAAAATGGGAACATGGATATAATTATTTTTGTAATTGCCTTGTCGGTTTTAGTACTGGTTCATGAGTTTGGACATTTTTTTGCGGCCAAGGCGGTGGGGGTGAAGGTGGAAGAGTTTGGTTTGGGGTTGCCACCAAAAATAATTGGGAGGAAAAAGTGGGGGACTATCTGGAGTTTAAATTGGTTGCCGATTGGTGGATTTTGTAAATTGGAGGGCGAGAACCCTAGTGATGAGGCGGTCAAAAGTAAAACTTCGTTTATGTATAAGAATCCGGCACAAAAGGCGCTAGTAGTGTTGGGGGGGGTATTGATGAACATGGTGTTGGCAGTGGCGATATTTGCGGTGGTCTACACCATATTGGGAGTTCCTCGGACGACAGAGCAGGTTAAAGTGCTGGCAGTAGCTAAGGACAGTCCGGCTTTTGTACAGGAGATTAAAGAAGGAGACTGGGTGTCAAAAGTAAATGGAATCGTAGTTAAAAAACCGGATGAATTAACTGCTGAAGTATCAAAATATAAAGGAAAAAGTGTGGAGCTGGAAATTGTGAGAGGGGATTTGAAGCTGTCTTTACCGATTGAAGTGAGAGAAAATCCACCCAAGGGTGAGGGGAGCATGGGAATTACTATCTCGAATACCGAGATGGAGAAAATTAAGTGGTATGAGTTTTATAAAGGGATTGGAGCAGGATTTAAAGAAGCCTATTTTTGGGGTAAAATTATTGCTGATGGAGTGTTTAAAATGATTGGCGGTGTGGTAACAGGACATTTACCAAAGGATGTGTCGGGGCCAATTGGAATGTATGAAGCAACCAGTAGTATTAAGAAAAATCAAGGGATATTGGCGATGGTTCATTTTTTTGGAATTGTGTCGGTAAACTTGGCAGTGGTGAATGTATTGCCTTTTCCAGCTCTGGATGGTGGGCGAATTATATTTGTGATTTATGAAATGATTACTCGTAAAAGAGCCAACGAGAGGTTTGAAAATACAGTTAATACAGTGGGGATGTTGGTGTTATTAGGGTTGATATTGCTGATAACGGTAGGGGATGTGTGGAGACTATTCAAATAAATCCCAAATTCCCTGCCTGCCGGCAGGTAGGGAAACTCTAAATTCTAAAAAAACTAATTAGTTGGCGTGATTTCGAGGAGGGTGGCAGTGTTGATGTCTAAGAAAATATTGTCTTTGTAAATAGAAGTTTGATCGACAGTAATTACTTTTTGAGTGGTTTTTCCTAAATAGGGAGTATTTTTGAGAATATATTTTCCTGGAGTCAGGTGGTTGACAGTTAAAGGGATAGTTTCGGCATGAGTGGAGTTTTGGTCGTAGTTTGATAATAAAATTTGGATGTTCTTACCATTCTTGGTGGCAAGAGAAGTGACCCAAGAACCATTTCCATCAATCGGTAGTTGGAGTCCTTGAAGTTTGTTGAGAAATTCGAGGGCGTAATATCGTGGTTTTGGCTTACCTTCATGGGTAATTATGCCCCAACCGGTAGAAGATGAGGCGCGAGCAGTAGGCCCATCAACCGGCTCAAAAGTAAATAGACGATGAATTTTGCCAGCAAGACGAGTGGAGAGTGAAATTAGGTGAACACCAGAAACTGAATTGTCGTACCAAACGTCAGGTTCGGGGTTAGGACCGACTTCGGTAATAAGTCGCTCGACATTAAAATACTCGGGGTAATCGGCGAGGATTGAATTGAGACTATTGAAGTCGGCATCATAATTTTCAAGGTTTTTTGAGTATTTATGCCAGGAAATAAAATCCAGTCGGACACCTGAATTTTTGGCTGTTTTGAACAAACTTTTTATCCAGTTAGGATAGTAGGCAGTAATAGCTGGTCCGCCAACTTTGAAGACACTGTTACCAGCACCTTCACTGACGGCTTTTGAAGTTTTAATATAGAGGGTGGAGTAGTTTGGGTCTTTGTTGTAGTGCCAACCACCAAATAGATCTGGCTCGTTCCAGACCTCGTAATAGATGCCAGAAATATTTTTATCGATTGAATAATGTCGAGCTGTAGCCTTGACTAGTTGTGACCACTGGTTCCAATCGGCTGGTGCTTTGGAATCAGGTGTATAGGAAATAGACAGGAGCGGTTTGGCGCCGGTGGCTAAAATGCTGTTGACGGCAGTGTCGAGCCGAGAAAAATCGTAATTACTGTTGCCCTGGTCAACCTGGTAATAATCAAACAGATGGTCAATGCGAATTAGTTGAGGCGATAGTGGTTTTAATAACTTTGCCACAGGTCCAATCATGTCGGTGGGTTCTTCGCCACCTTGGGATAGATTTTGCCATAATTTAGGAATATTCCCTTGGGGTGATGAGGCGTCGATAACTATATTGGCTAGAGTGCCCGAAGCACCTTTGCGAAGATCGAGAACTGTTTTGACGGCGAAAACTAACAACGGGAAGATTAATAAAAGCAGTAAGGTTTTGGTGAGTGAAGATTTTTTTGATGACATGATATATAGAGTATACTAAACAAGAAATATGAAGGAGTGGATTAAAAATGTTCTGTTTAAAATGTTGCCGGTATTTTTCCCAAAATATAATAATGCTGGTGACAACTCGGTAGGGGTGTGTACTTTGTTGTGCCACAAACATGTAACCATGTTTATTTGGAGTACGACCGCTTTTTTTTATTTTTTAGGTAAGTCATTGCCAATATATATAGTAGATGATGGTTCATTGACAACCAAAGATATTGTTAAGTTAAGAAAATATTTTAAGGTGTTTATCGATAAACAAAAAATACATCAGGCGAAGATTGAGCGGGCGGTTAAAAAATATAAATATATAAAAAAGTTCCGTTTTGACGAGAAAGTTTTGATGTATAAGAAAAAATTAGATGTATTTATTTTGTGTCCATTTAAAAAATTTATATTTTTAGATGCTGACGTTTTGTTTATCAAAAAACCAAAAATACTAATTGATTGGCTGAAAATTGATAAGGGATTCAATTGGTACACAGCCCATCATCCTTACGAATCAAAAATGTATGGGTATTTTGACTCAATTGGGCTTTGGTCTTTTAGAAGATTGTTGTATAAAACGCTAAAAAATAGTTTGTCACCTTATTTTAATTCGGGAATTTTGGCTGTAGCTGACTCGAAGTCAATAAGTTTGAGGAGTATGAATAGAGTGTTAAATCTGCTGGATGAAGTTGAGTATTTTAATCATTTTAGAGTGGAAGAGGCGATAACGGTGTATGCATATAACCAAGAAAAATGTAGGCTTTTACCGACTTTGGAATATGTGAATGTGTCGGGGGATGAGGAATATCGGGCTAATGTATCACCAAATTCCGTGTCAGTTCATTACAGTGGGGAAATAAAAAATTTCCGGTATAAAACTGATGCTTTAAAGCTGGCTTTGAGAACAAGATTATTTAGATTGAGGTAGTATAATTTAGCCTGTGTGGCACTTTACTAAGAATCAACAAAAATGGCTAGGGTTTGTGATGGCATTAACGGAAAAAGAGATAAAAGCCCGATATAAGATGGCGATTTTTGGTTTTTTGTGGATATTGCTAAATCCACTACTGCAAATGCTGGTAATGGGATTTATTTTTCAATTTTTTGTGCCGGTGAAAACGGCTAACTATTTTGAATTTTTATTTCCCGGATTATTGGCCTGGAACTTTTTTTCATATACAGTCACTAAAAATACGTCGATGTATATTAATGAACGAGCACTGATTCAAAAAGCAAGGTTTCCGCGAGAAGCGGTGGTGATATCGGTGGTGCTGGCCAACATGTTTCATTTTTTAATTGCCCTGGCTTTGTTTGTGTTGTGGGAGGCACTGGTGGTGAGGGAGTTGCATTGGTTTAGGTGGTGGTTGTTGCCGGGAATTATTGTCTGGTTAACTATGTTGACGACAGGTTTGTCGATGTTGTTTTCAAGTTTAAATGTAAAATGGCGGGATGTAAATTTTGGAGTACAAGCAATAATGCCGTTGTGGTTTTATGCCACACCAGTGGTTTATAGTTTGGATTTGCTACCGCAATGGTTGTCTAAATGGATTTATTTGAATCCGATGACGGCGGTGATGGAGATGCTTAGGTGGACCACCTTGGGGTTGGGGATTGAATGGGTGTCGGTGGGGTGGAGCTTGGTGGTGACCATCGTGGTTTTTATAGTTGGAATTATGGTTTTTAAGAAGGAAAGCCCTTTTTTTGATGACTGGCTATGAAACAAAAAGACTTGGCAATTAAACTAGTTGGAGTGTCTAAAATCTATCAATTGCATCATGAAAAACCGACGTTGGTGGAAAATTTTGTTCGGGTTAAAAAACTTGAGAAATATAAAGCATTAGATAATCTGGACTTGGTAATCTATCAAGGTGAAAAGGTAGGAATTATCGGGGGAAATGGTTCTGGTAAGACTACTTTACTAAAAATAA
Source organism: Candidatus Shapirobacteria bacterium (assembly GCA_018062705.1). GTDB lineage: Bacteria > Patescibacteriota > Microgenomatia > UBA12405 > UBA12405 > JAGORQ01. The sequence goes on along the minus strand of JAGORQ010000005.1, from coordinate 29,564 downwards.
TATCAGGAATTGCTACCCCAAATAAAGGTAAGGTTCAAACTTGGGGTAAGGTGGTTTCTTTGATTGATTTAAGTGCGGGGTTTCACCCGGAACTGACTGGAGTGGAGAATATTTATCAAAATGCGATGTTGTTGGGGATGGACAAGGCTGAGACTACTAGTAAACTGAAAGAAATTATCACATTTGCAGATATTGGTAACTTTATAGATTCACCAATGTACACATATTCTGAAGGAATGAAACTTCGATTAGGGTTTTCAGTGGCGATGGCAGTAGAGCCAGATATATTAATTTTGGATGAGGGGATTGCTGTGGGTGATGAGAATTTTCAGCAAAAAAGTAGTAAAAAAATTGATGAATTGTTTCATCAAGGAAAAACAATATTAGTGGTGTCTCATTGGCTGGAGTATCTCAAAAAAAATTGTCAGAGAATTATTTGGTTTGAAAAAGGAAAAATTAAAGAAATTGGTGGTACGAGTTTGATTGATAAGTATAAGAATAGGATTGAACAAGATTAGTTTGAATAAAAATCTTTTAATTTTGTAGCTTGATAAATACCTAAGATGTAACTATAAAATGCTAATATTGCTAGAGGTAATAGCCGAACCGGCAATGATTGGTTATATTTTTTAAAATTGTAAGTAGCAATAAATGTTTTTTTGATACAAAATAAAGGTGACAATAAAGGATGGTATTTTGTTGGTGGAACCAATTGATTAATACCGAGCATACTCAGATATATTTTTTTGAGGGAGCAAATATTGTATCCCCATTCATAAAAACGATTCAAATATTCGTAAAAACCAAATCGTTCTCCAAAAAAATGCAGTGCTACAATATTCGGAAGGTAGTAAAGTGTAAGATTTTTTTCCTTTATTTGGCAAAAAAAATCCATGTCTTCAGCATGACTAATATTTTCATTAAAATGTATTTGATATTGTTTTAATTTGGCGACATCTAATGCCAAAACGGTAGTTGGCGTGAACTCTGAGATAGTCGGTGCTGTTGTGTCTAGATAGCCACAGTTGTACCAGTAGTTGGTAAAAGTTGAATAATTACCCAAACGGTGGTGAATTGTTCTGGTAGTAAATCCAGTAGCTTTTGGGTATTTTTGAAAAGAAAGTATGATTTTGGTAAAGGTATCTGGTTTGAGTAATATATCGTCATCGAGGATTATGAGTTGATTGTATTTACTTAATTTTAGGCATAAGTTTCGAGATACAGCCAGATTCTGGCCTTTTGTTGTAACATAGTCTACTTGAGTATGTTTCAATATTTTGTTTAATTTTTTGTGGGAAAAATACTGATTTTCTGTTGTGTTTTCAATAAATAGGTATTGAGTTGGAACAGTTGTTTGAACTGAAAGTTGTTTTAGTAGTTTTGATGCAAATCTTGGACGGTTGCGGGTACAAATAGCGACAGTGAATTTAATAGTTTTTGGCATCTGGTTATAGTATAAACTAAGTTGTGATTATCGTTATAAGTCCCCACATGGATGATGCGGTGTTGTCGTTGGGACAACATATTTTGGAGTGGAAGAAACAGGGTAAAAAAGTTAGAGTGGTGACGGTGTTTACAAAATTTGGTGATGGTAAAAATTTACCTGAATACACAGCTGATTATATGGAAAAATCTGGTTTTAATAGCGTAGTATATTTTGAAAAGGCGAGAGTTAAAGAGGATGTTGAGGCAATGGAAATGATGGGGGTGGAGTGGGAACACTGGGATTTGGTGGATGCGGGTTTTAGGGGCAATTATTTAACGAGAGAAGAATTGTTGGGGGGAGAAATTAAAAAAGAGGATAAAGAATTGGTAGAAAAAATAGTAGAAAAGATTAAAAAATGTGGAGCTGATGAAATTTATTTGCCATTTGGAGTTGGTGGTCATGTGGATCATTGGATTGTGCGGACAGCAGGGGAGAGAAGTAGAAAAAACATAAAATATTATCTGGAGTCACCGTATCTGTGGCAGAGGCTAAATTTTATTAAATACTTAAAATATTTTAAAAAACTTAAATTTCCCAATAGAGAAAAAGATGGATTTTTAAAATGTTATAAAAGTCAATATTTATTGCTTAAACAAAATGTATGGTGGCCATTGATCGAAATTATCAACTACTAAGGTGCCCGTATTGTGGTGGTAAATTTAAAAAGCACCGTGACTCTTTGGTGTGTGATTGTGACGAATTTCCAATAGTTGAGGGAATTTTGTGTTTGGATAAATCTATAGTGAAACGGGTGATAGATAAGCAACAAAAAAATGACAAGGTGGGTGCCTTGGCTGAGGCTCTGGGTTTTGGGAAGAGGAGAGTGATATTAAAATTGTTGATGTGGTTGGCTGAGAAGAAAATATTTATTTATTGGCTATGGGGATATAAAAAACATGAATGGAATTATTATATAAATCGACATGAGGAGCGGGAAAGTGAACTTTTTTGGTGGCCAACTTTGATTAAACACCAAAAACTTGAGGTGTGGGTAGATATTGGGTCTGGTTTTGGACATAATCATCAAAAATTATTGAAAAAATATCCTGGAACAACTATTTATTCGGTGGAAAATTCTTTTAAAAATTTATTGCTGAGCAAGTTAATCTATGATGAAAATTCACGACTGGTTAGGGTTTGTGCGGATATGTCGGAAGTAGGTAGTTTGTTTATAGAACATAAAGTTGATGTGGTGACTTTGATTGATGTATTACCATTTGTGAAAAATCAGCAAAAGCTGGTTGAGATAGTGGTAAAAAAAATATTGGGACGGAATGGGGTGGTGGTAATGACTTCAATGGTAGAACATGTTTATCTAGAAACTTTGGGGAATTATTTTCCGATTTATTGGGAAAAATTAAAAAGTTGGTTACCAAAAGATGGTGTGTTTTTGGATGAGTTGAAAGTCTTGGGGGAGGGAGATGCATTAAAAAGTGTCTTGGTGGATAAACAGAAGCCAGTTTTTAGGTATAGTGTGATTTGGCCAGGTAAAATGCCACAAAAAATAGTGTTTGGGGCTAAAAACTATTGGAAGGATGCTAAAATCAAGTGGAAAAATAAAGTCTATTAAATGAACTATCTAATAATTGGTTTCGGTCAAACTATTCTGTTTCTGTTTTTGATGAGAATTGATTTTTTGTATCAAGAAGGACCTTTGTTTTTTCGGGGAGTGGTGTTGCTGACTTTAAGTGCGATTGCGGTAATGTGGTTATTGATTAAGTATTTAAAACCATGGCAAAGAGTGGCAGAAATATCATTAGTTGTGTGGAGCTTAAACTTGGTTTTTTTGGTGTTATTTCCGGTAACGTTTGAGCGGTCGGTGACGATGTATTTGTTAAATAAAATAAATAGTAGTGAAAGGATAACTAAGACTGAATTGAGAGAAGATTTGGAGAAAACATATATTGAGAAAAATGATGCAGTCCAAAAACGATTGAATGAACAAAAAACTACTGGATTTGTAAAAATTGATGGGGATAGAATTGAGTTGTCGAAAAAAGGAGAGTTATTTTTGAAGCTTTCAGCTTTTTTAGCTAAAGTCTATGGAATTAAAAACTAGCTGGTGGCGTTTAGGTTCAATGATACTGGTAAGTCTGGTGATAATGTTGGTTGAACTGAACTGGCAAAAAATACCCTACATTGATCCAGATAGTAATTCGTATTTGATGGTAGCAAAGCAGATGAAAAATTTAAGTTGGCCAAATTTGTCGATGAGAACACCGACTTATCCTGTTTTTTTGATACCTGCAGTAGTGATGGGGGATTTGCGGTGGGTGATTTTTGGGAGTGTGGTAATATCGGCAATTGGAGCTGGTTTGTTTTTGATATTGATTGATAAATTATCGAATAAATATTTTTTAAATTGGATAGTCTGTCTATTGCTTTGGGTGGATTATGGGGTGGTGCAGTTCCAGAACATGGTGATGACTGAATCGATTGCCCCGACTTTGATACTGCTATTTATTTTAGTTAATTGGTGGCTATGGCAGAGAAAGATAAGTTTGAAATCGGTGGTGCTGGTGTTGATGGTTGATATCTTAGTAATGTATTTAAAACCTGGTTTTTTGTTGTTGCCTTTTTTGGTAAAAATATTTTTTTGGTTAAATGAAAAAACAAAAAAAATATGGTGGCAATTGGCGATAGTTGATTTACTACTGGTGATATTGTTGCCAACTTACAATTTATTAAATAATGGAAAGTTTCAAATTTCTGATGTGGGGACGGTTAATACTTTGGGAGTTGTGTTGAAAAATGGATATTTGAAGAATGCTGATAAACCATTTAGTGATACCCAAGATCCGTGGGAGGTGGTTGATAGATTAGGTGAAAACGGTAAAGGAAGGTGGGCTAGCTTGAAACAAATTAGTGAAATCAATAAAAAAGAAATAAGGTCAAACTGGATGGATTTTGGTAGTCGAGCGATGATGTCGGTGGACGATAATTTTACGTTTTATAGAAGGTTTTACGTTGAACCAAATAGGTTTATTTCAATCAATTATTTTTTTAGGACAACTAACTGGCTGGAGCACAAAATTAATCGGCTAAAATGGGTGGGATTTTTGGTTGGTTGGTTTATATTTTTGAGAATGAGAATTAAGGTTGACAAGCGAACTAGTTTGTTGGGTGTGGTATTGGTAGTTTGTGGTGGAGTAATATTGATGAACTCTTTTTTTAGTTACGATGAGTTTTATCGACTGAAGCAACCGATTGAGCCACTGTTGGGGTTGTTGGTTCTATTGCCTGGGTTATTAATTTGATTTTGTGTTCCCAGGTGTAGTTAGAAATATTTTTGTTGAGTTTATTTAGTTCGGGAATATTGGTGGAGATAAAAGGTTTTTGGGCGATAGAATATTCAATAGCCTTGAGAGGAAAAGACAGTTGATTGAAAATTTCTGCGGTGTCGTAGGGAATAATACCGGCTTGAATAATTTTGAGAAAATGGGGGATTTGGTTTTTGGGGAGAAGCCCGAGGTAATGAAAATTTTTGTATTTTAATAACTTTTGAAAAAGTTTGTTGACAGGTTTGGGGGCGACATTGGAGTCGTGATTTAAGGGACCGGCAAAAACAAAGTTGGCTTGAGGAAAAGTTTTTAGACAGTCAAAGATAAGATTGAAATCGAGCCGTTGGTTGATGGCGCCGATATAACCGACAATGTTTTTTAATTTTGACAATTTAATAATTTTTGGATTTACAATAGTTGCTGGGATGGCTAAATATGAGGCGGGGTGGGTCAGAAGGTAGTTGGCATCACCATAATTTGAACGATAATAGTTGAGTAAAGTTTTCGTCATGACCGAAACTATAGTTGAGTGTTTAAGAAAATATTGATTTTCTGTTGTGGTAGAGATAAAGCCGTCGAGAATATCAAAAATCATTTTGGCGGGTGGTAATGAAAATTTGATTAAATTGGCGAGTGGCGGGTAAAAAACCCAATAAATGGGAATTTTTTTATGTTTTACTAAAGAGTAAATATATAAAAAATTAAAGGTAAGGTAAGAATTTAGTTGAAAAATTAATTTAAAGCGGTTGAAGGGGAGAAACTTGATGGCAAAGACTTGGCCACCTTTTATAAAGTTAAAAATGTTTTTTGGGGGAATATTTTGGTAGTAAATGTAGACCTGGTTTTGACTAGATAGAACCTTAGCGGTTTGAAGAGTGTGATCGGAAATTTCCTCAGGAGTGTTGATTTCGGGTATAATGACTATTTGATGTTGGAACATATGGACAATAAAGATTTTTTGAGTGCGATAGTATCGACAATTTATCTGATTATATGTCTAATTTGTCCGAGCGTGGTGGTTTATTTTGTATGGTCGGCTATATATATATGTTGTTTGTGGCTGGTAAACAGGTCTTGGGAAAAGGTGATTTTTTTTGGTTTTTGGCCGATTCAGCTTTTTAATGTAGGCCAGTTATATGTTTTTCAGTTGATCAAGCCGGAAGAGTTGAATCACCCACTTTATCCGAATGGTCAAAATTTTTACTTTAAATTTACACCTTATTTGGCGCTGTGTGTGGCAATACTTGTAACCTGGGTTGTCAAAGTATTTGGTAGGAAAGTTAAATCTAATTTAATAATAATTTTGCTATGGTTGATTGTAGGAGCAGGAGTGTATTCGACAGTTGGTCGGGAGAGTGCGATTCCGGTATGGATAAGGGCGCTGGGAATAGTGGATAGCTTTGGGTTAATTGTTTGGTTATGGTGGTTTTATAACTATTACTTGTCGATTGATGAAAGACAAAAGCAGAGCCTGTGGCGATACTTTGGATGGATAGTAAAGGTGGTGTTACTGATAGGGTCGGTGATGATTATCTCCCAAGGCTTACTGGGAAGGACTTTGGGATCGGTAGTAGAGCAAACAAGAATCTTGCCGTTTTTTGGAGCTGGGTCGGATGAGGAAGCTTGGTTTATAAGACCAATTGGTTATTACGGAAACTCAAATGGAATGGCCCATTTAATTTTTTTGCAATTGGTCGCATTATTTTTGGTGGAATTAAAAGTTAATCGCAAGAAGTCTGTAATGAGACCGTGGTTACTAATGCCTATTTTGGCATTGTTTTGGCTACAGAGTCGAACTGTGATTCTAGGTTTGGTGGTTATGGGATGGTGGTGGTGGATTCAAGAAGGTGCAATGATTAATTGGAGTAAAATAAAAATAAAATCTCGATGGGTAATGTTGGGTTTGGTGATAGTAACTATAATGGCAACGACAGTGGTGTCGGTGAGATTGTGGGACACTGTGTTAAACACCGGTAAGAATAGTGGCGTTTATACTCGAAAAAATTTAGTTATGGTGGCGGAGAATTTAATTAAAAAGAACCCTTGGTGGGGAGTGGGTTCAAACAACTTTGTGTCAAGTGCTTTTAGGAATGATTTGACAGGTGTTTTTAAATATTTTCCTGAACCGGTTCATAACGGATTTTTATTAATATGGTCTGAAAGAGGGTTGGTTGGTTTAAGTTTGTGGCTATTATTTATCTGGAGAATAATTTGTCTGGTTAACAAAAATTTACCAAAAAAAAATTATCTCTTGATAAATTGTTTTTTGGCTACGGAGATGTTGATGATGATGTTTCAGCCGTTTATGGAGCTGATTAATCTACCGATGGTATTAGTTATGTTATTATTGGCTGATGTGGAATTTAAAGAATTATAAAATCAGGGTAGTGGATATATTGGGGGTGGGAGTTTTTATATTTGTTCTGGTAACGTCGGCTATTTTTTTACGTCGAAGTGAAAGTTATTTAACCTTGGTTTTGAAAATTGCCCAATTTGAAAATATGGAGAGTTATGGAGCGGAATTACCTCAATGGTATTTGGCTAATGTCCGTTCTGGAGTGAAGCAGTTTGATAAAGGTGGACATTTGGACACAGAGATAGTGAAGGTGTATAGCCAGAATCTTAGTGAGAAAAGTAAAGAGTTTTATGTGACATTGCGTATTAGAACTGCGTTTGATAAACGAAGTGGTATTTATAGTTATGATGGTTTGCCGGTGCTGGTAGGTAGTTACCAATCTTTTAAAATTGGCGGAATTTTGATAAAGGGGGTGGTGGTTAGTTTGAATAATGATAACTACCCAGTAACTACAAAAAAATATTTGGTAGAGGGTTTTTTGAACCCCAATAATATAGCTAATCAAGAGCCGTATTGGGCAAATACTATTTCAAACGGTGTTTCTAATTATTTAGCCGAGCTGTTTAAGTTGGGGAATACTGTCAAAGATAGTGATGGAAAAGTTATTGCTGACATTAAAGAGGTGAAGTTGTTGCCGGCGACACGGAAATTTGTGTCGGGCGACAGGTTGGTGGAGGTGCCTGATAATGATAGGAAGCAAGTTAAATTGAAATTGGAAGTAACTGCTATCGACTTGAATGGAGTTAGCCTGTATATGGGCATAATGCCGATTAAGATTAACAATCAGTTAAATTTGGACTTTGGTAAATTTAATGTAAATTTAACGGTCACTGATTTTAAAGAAATCTAAAAAAGACATTGATTAATTTCTGGCAAACTTTTTGTTGTTGGTGATTATGGAGAATTTCGAGGCGGGCTTGGTGAGATATATTTGTTTTTTTAATTCGAGAAAGGTGGTGGATTTGGGAAATTTTTTTGGCGATATTTTTGGCGTTGATTCGATTGATAATAAAACCATTAAATTTGTTCTGAATGATTTCGTTGATGCCTCCTAATTGGCTGGTAATAGTGATTAGACCGCAAGCCATGGCTTCTTTGACGACGTTGGGGTGGACATCATGGACTTTTTGAGAATCGACGATTGAAGGGAGAATAAAATATTGATGCTGATGAATAATTTTTAGGAGTTCTGGACCGTGGGGAACAAAACCAAGTAGTTTAATGTTTTTTTGGAGTTTGTTGTCGATTATATATTTTTCAAACTGAGGTTTGAGGGAACCGTCGCCAATGATGGTTAATAAAATGTCGGGATAATTTTTGGACAAGATTTTGACGGCTGAAAGTAGGTGAATATAGCCTTTGGCTTCTTCGAGCCGGCCGATAGTTAACAGCTTAACTTGTTTTGGAAAAGTAAAATTTTGGACAGGTTTAAATAAATCAGTATCGATACCGGGAGTGGAGACAACAAACGATTTGGCGGGATTACCAGCAATTTGTTGGGAATAAATGGATTGAAAAATAGTGAAATTGGCATAGCTTATTTTTTGTTTGAGAAATTGATTTTGGGCCAAAAGGTATTGAGTATGGAAAATAATGCCACAAGGGATGTTGAGGAGACGACTGCAAATTAGGCCATAAAGACAGGGGCTGTCAACCTCGTGAACATAGATTAGTGCTAAGTGCTTAGGGCTCAGTTGCTTAGCAAGATAGGCAGATTTAATAAAGACGCGGAGGTGGTGAAAATTTAAAAACTTAATAAATATAATAAAAGATTTTAGATAACCGATTGGATTTTTGAAAAGCCAGTAGAGATGGGCAAAAATTATGGGAACAAATTTATTAGAAAAGATTTTTTGATAAATTTCGATTATGGGAAATTTGATTTGGGTAATGTGGGGATGAAAAGGTGGTTTTATATTTTTCTGTTCGCAAACGATGACACCATCTACTCCGAGGCTTTGGAGAGTTAGCAATTCTTTGCTGACAAATGTTTCGGAAAAGACTGGGTAGTGGAGGAGAAAAAAACCAACTGTCATAATTTAAAAATCCATTTGTTTTGGGGACGGCTAAAGTAAATTCGAGGGTAAATTAGACGAGAGATTGGCGCGTAAATTCTGCCGACCAATCGGAACAAGTATGGTAGGTAAACCAAAAGCGGATTGATCTCACGATAGTACTCGGTGTGGGAGGAAGTTTTTTGATTGGGTTGAAGGCGGAAAGCGGCTAGGGGTGCTTCGAGGTTGACTAAGGGTGAATATATGGCAAATTTTTGCCAAAGACGAAAATCCATAACCTGATTTTTTTGAGGAACTGTGGCACCTGACTTGAGCCAAAGTTTTCTGGTCCAAAATGTGCCCTCTTGGGGAATAAAACCTAAAAATTTACCATGATAAAAACCAAGTCGAGCAAAGAAACGTGACTTGCCAAATTGGATACCTGTACGGACGATATGGTCGGAGTCGTTGATGATAAATGATTGGGAGGTAAGCCAGTTTAGCTGTTTATTTTGGGAAAATAATTGGCCGATTAGTTGGAGTGAGCCAGGTAGAAGGATGTCGTCGGAATTGAGCCAACCCATAATTTTGCCGGTTGAGCGATCAAACCCTTGCTGGATGGCATCGGATTGGCCGTGATCTTTTTTTATTTGATAATAAGTAAAATATTTTTGATATTTTTTGATAATTTGGAGGCTATTGTCGGTAGAACCACCATCGATAAGGATGTATTCGAGGTTGGGGTAATTTTGATTGATGACAGACAAAATTGTCCTCTCAAGAAACTTGCCCTGATTGTAGGATGGAGTAACAATAGTAATTTTGGGTGGCACAATTGGTATTATAAGGGCATGAGGTTGAAGTTAAGTAATCTGAGTTTGATAGAGACGGTTGACTGGGTTAGATCTCACGATAATGGATTGGTTTTTTGCTGTACGACAAACGAACTGATGATGGCCAAAGAAGATAGTGAGTTTGCCAAAAAGTTATCGAGTGCAGATTTGTTGACAACCGATGGGATGCCGTTGGTGTGGTTGAATAGGTTGAGAACAGGTAAGGGGAGTCGGGTGTATGGCCCCGAGCTGATGGAAAAATTTACTAATTCCAAGGATTTAAATCCCTCCCGCGCTTCGCGCGACCTCCCTTTAACAAGGGAGATAAAACATCTATTCGTTGGGGATGAGAAGAATCGAAAATTTTTCCTTAAACATGGTGATTATGTGGTGATGCCGATGAAGGATGAGTTTGAGACCAAGGATTATGATGAGTTGGCAGAAATTGTCAAAAAATCAAAAGCAGAAATAGTCTGGTTGGGTCTGGGGGCAAAAAAACAAGTGGAAACAGGATACGAGTTGAAAAAGAGAAAAGTAAAAAAAATGATTGTAACGGTGGGGGCGGCGTTTGATTTTTTGAGTGGAAATAAAAAACAGTGTCCTAGGTGGTTGAGAGATAGAGGAGGGGAGTGGTTGTATCGGCTGATGACAGAACCCAAAAGATTAGCTGGGAGATATTGGAAAAATTTATGGTTTTTGCTCCGGGGGAATTGGGATTGAATTACTTGCCTGAATCCAGACCGGATCGTTTGGTAATTCATAATCAAGTGACAGGTGGTCTTTTAAATAGGTAGAACAGTGGCTGTGAGATGAAGGTGATAGCGAGCATTTTTCGAGCGTAGCAAAAGCTAAATCTTTTTGGTTGTTGTGCCAATAGGCGTTGGCGAGTGTTACTTGGAAATTACTATAATCTGGTGAAAATTTTGTGGCCTTGATTAAAAAGTCGATAGATTCGGTGAATTGTTTTTGTTCCCAGAGGAAAACAGCAAAATTATAATAGTTGATTGAAAGTTGGACGGAATAGTACTCGGGGATTCGGGTTGGATCGAGGGGTAAATTTAAATTGTCCAATCGGTGGAATACTTCAATATTTTTGGTAGCTGTGGCGTACTGGTTTAATTTTAAAAAAATAGGTAAATTATTTTGAGGATCAAGGGAAATTAATTTGAGAAAATAGGGGGTTGTACTAGAAGTGGGGTTTTGACCAATTAGTTTTTGATAAACAGTTGATTCGTTTTTGAAAAGCTTTAGTGTGGTGGGTAGGTTGGAGTTGATCGAGATTAACCGGGAATTGAGATTAAAAGGGTCAAACTTGAGACTAGTGGAATAATTCCCACTAAAAAATAAAAAATCAGAAATTGTTTTGGAGAGAAAAAATAAAAATAAGATAACCGAAAGGCAAAATAAAAACATAGTCGATTTGGTTTTTGGTTTTAAAATCGGGGAATATAGTAGTGGGTGTTGGTACAAAATAAAAATTAAACTAAGGCTAAGTAAGCCAAAGTTTGACCAAAAAGAGTCAATAAGGGAACTACTGAAACTAGCCAACCCTAGACAAAAAAGTAAACGGTGGTGATTGAATTGAAAAACTAAACCAGAGATTACCAAAAAAACTATAATGGAGGTAAAAATAAGGCCATTGTTGGTGAGAAAGTCTAGAACTGAGTTGTGGGAGGTGTTGGCGCCGGTTTCACCATATTGGAGGTGTTGGCGATTAATAATGTCAAAAGTGTTGGGGCCGTTGCCAAAAAGCGGAGCTTGACGGAATCCAATCATGGCTTGGTGAAAATATTGAGGTCGAGAGCCAGAGAGATTTTTGTAGTTTTGACCAGGAATGTTTGACTGGTAGAGTAGCCAGGCAAGACAACTCAGACTTACAAGATAAAAAGTTTTTTTAAAGGGAAACTGAATAAAAAAAGTGCCAATTATTAACCCAACAAAAGCCGAGCGGGAGTTGGTGAGTAAAAGAGCAAGAATAAAAAAAGCTAATAATAGGTAGTTCTTTGGTTTTGCTTGTTTTAGCCTTGATAACAAAATAATTATAGGGAAAATAAGGAAGTTGCCAAGGTAGCTATGACCCCAAATTTGGGAGATAAAATTATCACCATAAGATTTGACTGAGAGGTGAATCAAACCAAATTTTTGGATTAAAAATACTGTTGAATAAGCTAGACTGATATAGATTATTTGTTGGTAAAGTTGGCTGAAGTCGTCGAGGTAAACATTGGCTAAATTGACTATTAGAATAACGACGATAAAACTCCACATAAAGTAGTAGGACATGCCAATGTTGAGAGAAAAAATGGTGGAGATGATTGATAGAATTATGAGACTGGAAAATATGAGTATGCCGGTAGCATTAAGGAAATTTTTTAGTTGAGTTTTATCGATAAATAAATTAAAAAAAATGATTGATGGCAGAGAGTAAAAAATAAGAGATTCTTGGAAGTCGATACCGACACCAAAGGTTGGTAAGATAAGAAGATAAATTAGAAAAACAATGATAGAGAGATTAACGGCTTTGGTTTTGATAATAGTATTATCGCCAGTTTTGGTGATTTTGTCAGTATTAATTGTGTTAACTAGTGGCTGGCCGTTTTGGTATGCCGAGCAAAGAGTGGGAATGAATGGTAAAAAGTTTTGGTTGTATAAGTTTAGATCGATGAGATTTGGGGCGGATAGGGAGCAGGAAAAGTTGAGGAAGCTAAACGAGGCAGATGGGCCAGTGTTTAAAATATATAATGATCCGCGATTAACTAAGTTTGGTGGGTTTTTGTTTCATAGTGGATTGGATGAGTTGTTGCAATTATTTAATATAGTCAGAGGAGAGATGAGCTTGGTGGGGCCACGGCCGTTGCCAGTGGCGGAAGAAAATAAAATAAAAGAGGTATATAAAAATAGAGAAAAAGTAAATCCAGGAATTATTAGTCCATGGATATTTATGGGTTACCATAAACTGAGTTTTGCCCAATGGATGCAGAGTGATTTGGAATATGTAAAAAATAAAAATTGGTTTTATGATCTAAAGTTGGTGATAAATGGGGGAGTGATGTTGGTAAGATTGGTAATTAAAAACTTAATTTTCTAATTTTTTTTGAATAAATACTTGGAGGAAGGAGTAGGTCTTTCACAGTTGATATATTGACCCGATAGAGTAGAAGTGGTTTACTTTTTTATTAGTATTTCGGTCTATTTTAATCAAATTACATCAAAATGATCCAGAAACTGCGGAATTTTAGGAATTATTTTAATTTCAGTGAAAATAAAGGTTTGGCTCAAATTCCTTTGCTTTTGGGTCTACTGTTGATGGCAATAGCGGTGCCAGTAGCAACCCAATTGGTTAAACAGAATCAAGATACTAGAAATAAAGCGGCAGGTACCTCGGTTTGTTATCCGTCCAATGGAACAACTATTTGTTATTACCCAACTAGTGCGCCAGCAACAGCTGTACCCACAGCAACACCAACTGCAATGGCTGGTGGTGTCTATTGTTCTGCCAGCACCAATGCTATTTGTCCTGGTAAATGTATAGCCACTGTCAATGGTGGTACTTGTCCGTCAACTACTTCGTCGTTACCTTCACCCTCACCAACTGGATCACAACTTCCAGCAATTTGTTGTAGTGCTCCAAACGATGCGGTTGGGACATGGATGAGAGTTGCTACCTGTCCTTCACCAATGGGATTTGCTCAATGTACCTCAGTTAAACCAACAAATATCCCGACACCAGCCTGTTTTTGTGAAGCCTCGAGTGGAAGATATACTGGGACGGGTTGTGGTTCTACTGTCTTAGGGCAACTGTGTCGCGATATTACTGCGTTTCCAATTTCGCCTATAGCGACTGTGACTAAGGTACCAACGAATACACTAATTCCTACTGTTAATTTAAATATTTATTGTTGTAATCCTACGACAAACACATGTAATTACTTTAGTAATATTTGTCCTGTTAACACTTATCCCGCTTCCACACCCACAACAATCCCTCGTCAATGTTCTCAAACAACTTATCCAACAACTTCCTGTGTAATTGGAAACACAATCTATGGATGGTCTTGTAATGGAACAACTGGAGGTTGGGAATGTAAAGCAACAACTCCTGTGGCGACCGCAACACCATATAAGCCATTTTGTCCTGGTTATTGTAGTAGTAATGGTTTATGTAATTTAGGGGATGCAAGTAATAATGTTGCTTATTCTTGTGGCACAAATAGCACTTCTACTTGTTGTATTCCAAAAACCACTCCCACTCCTCGTCAATGTTCTCAAACAACTTATCCAACAACTTCCTGTGTAATTGGAAACACAATCTATGGTTGGTCTTGTAATACAACTACTTTAGGTTGGGAATGTAAAGCAACCACTCCAGTAGCGACGGTAACGCCGATTCCATGTATGAAAGACGGTGTGTGTTCAGTATCTTTTGCTGGGTGTTGCAGTGGAAAATCTTATCCAGTATCAGCTTCAGTGTGTTTTTCCACTGGAACTATGTGTGGTGTCGCACCTACTACACCCACCCCCAAACAATGTTCCCAAACAACTTATCCGACAACATCTTGTCAAATTGCCAATATGATTTATGGTTGGACATGTAACACGACTACTTTGGCTTGGGAATGTAAAGCAACTACTCCAGTAGCGACAGTGACACCAGTTAATTTATGTGGCGGTATCGCCTCTGTATGTTCAGGTAAGAAAATTGGTGATAGCTGTAATATTTTTGGTACCTGTCATGCAGGAACTGCCGGAGTAATTAGTGACTGTAACTGCAAACTAGGAGCTGTCCCAACAAATACTCCAACCTTGACTCCAAAACCAACTGCTTATACTCCCACTATTGAACCTTGTCATTGCGGACTGGTAGGTGGAAAGTATATTTACACTGGTAATTGTAGTCAAACTGTTGATGGAACATCGTGTAATTCGCCAACGCCAGTTAAGCCAACAGCAACTCCGTCGGTAAAATTGGCTCCATCACCAACTGTTATGCCAGGAGTAACAGGTATTTGTAGATACAGTTGTACAGCTGAGGGTAGATTGCCAGCTAATAGCTCTTTTTGTACACCTGGATGTGTAGCACCATTGCTGTGTTGTGGTGCTCCAATTCCTACATCAGCGCTGGGTGATGCGTGTAATGGAATTGATCAGAAATGCCAAAATGACACAGCTTATGTTTGTAATCTAGCCAGGACTGGCTTTAGTTCTCAAGCTTGTGCGACGGGGTACAGCTGTGATTCATCTGGATTTAGGTGTGTACCTGATGGTTCCGGCACTTCAACGCCCAGTCCAACTCGAGTGCCAACAGCAACTCCAACATTAATAAAGCCAACGGCTACGCCAACAAGCGGTGGCATATGTATATTAGGATTAATTGGTAACTGTCCTGTTGCTACGCCGACTGCCAAACCTACTTCTGGTGGTGGATCTAATCCAACTGATGTGCCAGCAACTCCAACAATGGCTACTAGGCCGTCAATTACCATTTCTCCTTCGATGTGCACCATGTGTCCAAGTGATTTCAAATGTTATGTCAATAATGGCGATTACAAATGGTTTAGTTCCTACTTCCAAGGTAATGGCTACGTACTGGCTACTGGTGCAGAAGCAACTAGCTGTGGTGGAGTAGTTAAACCACCATTCTTGAACAAAACTAAGGGAGATGCCAACTGTGATGGCATGGTAGACATTGATGATCGAAGTTTGTGGACCAAGGAATATACAACTGACAGAGGAGCCGAGACAATGAGCAAAGTATGGTTATCAGACTTTGACTGCGACTCGAAGGTCACGATCTACGACCGGTCTATCTGGACGCAAAACTTTATTCAATTAAATAGCTCATCAGCCAACTAACTATGAAACAAAAAAAGACAATCCTAATAACAGCAGTTCTACTGTTAGCACTGGGAGCAGTAATGTGGCTGGTGAAGAGAAATCAAGACAATCGTAATAAAGCTTTTTTTGCCGGAGCGACGATGCAAACTTTACCTTCTTCAATGACGGCCAGAGTAGGGGAAGATTTGACGGCACATGTTTGGGTAAATTCTGGATCAGTCAAGGTGACAGTAACGTCACAGCCAGCTACTCCAACTATTCGTGTACCTAATTGTACAGAGGAGTGTCCAAGCGCGGATGGTGTTTTGAGAAGTTGTAATCTGACATCTGATGGTACTTTGCAAAGTTTATGCAACTCTGCAAGTAGAGTGGCTTCTTGTGGTGGGGCAGTGTTTTGTTGTCCCTCGGCAGGTGGTGCTTGGACAACGAATATGACAGCAGGATGTACAGCTAATTTGCCAAAAACACCCACTCCAATAACTATTGATGGTGGGAGTGCGGCGATCCAAAACGTCAAACTGTATATGTGTTATGACAAAAAGATTTCAATGCCAGTGGCAGAGATGGGAACTAGAATAACCAAAAATGATGCGAATGGATTTGACTCGATTCCACTATCTTTCGTTGAGGCAGGTCCCAACGGGAAAGAATGTTTGATGGTAACTGTAGTGGCAGACAATGTTAGTCGATTGAAGTCGGGAAATGTGGAGGTGATGACAGTTAAATTTAAAGCTATAGCTACTGGAACTGGTACTATTGATATTATTCCGGATAAGTCAAGAATTTCAGGTAATAATACTGCTAGTAACGATATGGCAATCAGTGTGGATGGTGTGACGGGATCTATATTTACAGTGACGGAAGGAACTCAAGTTCCAACACAACCACAAGCTACTAATACACCAGTTGTTGGTGCGACGGATACTCCAGTACCTACAAATACTCGAGCACCCACAAATACAATGGCTCCAACAAACACTCGTGCACCAACAAACACCTTGGCACCAACCAATACTCGAACTCCAACTGTGACTACGGCACTGCAACCAACTGCCACTGATGTACCACCACAGCCCACAGCGACTGATGTACCAGCAATTCCAACCGAGGCCTTGGCCCAAGCACCGTACTTAAAATTTGTAATGAGCTTTGCCGGAGTAACCACTGATTCTGCCTGTGCTGTTGACTGGCCATTAACAATTTCGGTGAGAGCGGGGGACGGTACAATGAAAACTTATTCGAACGTAATTCCTGCTAGAGAAACAGGTCAAACTTTGGGTCTGCAGAAGTTTAGGGTGAGCTTGCCACTTGAGGGATTTAACCATACTAGTAACTTAGCTGTGTTTGTCAAAGGACCAAAACATTTGCAAGTTAAATATGGTCGTGACAATCAAGCAACTTATTATGATCAAGCTGGTGGTGAAATTAACTTGATTGCTGATGCGGCATCAAGTCCAGTTTATGACTTTTCAGGTTACCCATTACTAGGTGGTGACGTAACTGGTGATAATAATGTTCAGGATGGAGTAGTTGACGGTCGTGATTTCTCTTTGGTCAAAACTGAATCACTTAAGAGAACTGAATCTGCTTCTGGTGAGTCGATGTTGGCTGACCTGAATGGCAACTGTAAAATGGAGTCGCAAGATGTGGCTACATTGATGCTGTCTCTAAGTGAAAAGCAAGCACAGTTGTACTAATTAATAATTAATAATTAAAAATTAATAATGGATAAGAATAATAAATTTGTAAAAACAGTTTTGCCGATTGTGGCTGTATTGGTGTTGCTAGAAAGTGTAATACTGATTACTAAGAATGCAGGTAGAGTTAAAGATTTTATAGTAAATAATCCTACTCCAACCGAAAAAGTTGATAAAGAAGTGGCTTTTGAGACACAAATTGTGACTAATAAGGAAACATTAAAAGTGGGTGAAGTGGCAACTGTGTCAGTATTGGCTAGAGCTTTGAACCCAATGTCAATTGATTCCGCTAATGTTTATTTAAAAATAAACACAAAAGCATTTGACATATCAAAACTATCTTATGATGATCGATTGCCAAAGCCGGCTTTTTCAAAAGTAAGTACAACTAAGGATATGGTGGTAGTTAATTATTTGATTACTGAAGCTGATGGTTTTAGAACAGAAAAAGATGAAAGTATGGCATTGGTATCATTTGAAATAAAGCCTAAGGTAGAAGGAACATTTGATCTTGAATTAAGTACTGGTAATGAGATGAAAGAATCTGCTACCATGTTTGTAGAGAATGCTACGAGTAAGGTATTGCCGTACTCGGGAGACAAATTAACGATTAATGTTGTGAAGAAATGAAATTAAAAAAGCTGACCTTTTTAATTAGCGCAGTAATGGTAGGGATGTTGGTGTCTCCGGTTGAGGCAATAGCAGCACCACATTTTAGTTTGACACCAGCAACAACTAGCGTCGCTAACGGAAGTCAGTTTGATGTGGTTTTGGGTGTCGATTCTGGTACTGAAAAAGTAATCGGAATAGATGTAGCAGCAACCTTTGATTCATCTAAATTGGAAGTTGTGTCAATTCAGAAAGCGACTATTCCTGACGGTGGTTACAATTTTACTTATACTAGTAGTTCGCCAATCATTAAAAATGATGTTGGTAAATTTGAAATTACTTTACCGTCAGCTAACTCAAGTGTGTATGAAGGTGTAGTAGCAAATCATGATTTGTTAAAAATAACTTTTAGAGCGAAAAACACTGGTGTGGCGACTGTTAATTTAACTTGTACACCAGGTTCGGTGACGGAATCAAATATTATTAATCAATCTGGGGCAGATGTGGTTGATTGCACTTCCAACCAAAGCGGATCCTACACCATTACTGCTAGCTCGACTACTGATACAACAGTGACCACCGCTCCGACACCGACTACGACATCTAACAGTTCGACCACAACCACAACTACAACTACTTCAACTAGTGGTTCTACCGAGTTGCCACGAACTGGAAGTGTGGAAACAACTGTGATAGTGATGGTCGTTGGTTTGATGTCGGTTATTGCTGGGGCAGTTATGAGAATATTATGATGAATCGGGGTGCAGTTAGCATTAAAACAATTATTGTTTTGGTAATTGTGGTTTTAGTTGGAGTCTTGAGTGTTTTGGGAATAAATAATGTCCGAACATATATGTCAGGTGCCTCGGCTGGGTCGGATCCAAAAAACGTATTAGCTAAGCCTTCAGACGATGGTAAAAGTGCAATTATTACTTGGTCGTCGGATAAGTCGGTGTCAGGAATTGTGGAGTATGGAACGACACCCGCAAGTTTACTTTTGAGAGCAATTGAACCGGATACGGTGGTTGACCATAGAGTGTCGCTGTCACCTTTGAAATCGAACGTAAACTATTATTTTAGAATAAGGGTAGGGGAGGAAGTCTTTGATAATAACGGTATTCCCTATTCCTTTAAAACCAAAGGAACCGTATCAGAAATGACTCCATCTGCGGTAACTCCAACAAGTTCGGTTTTAGTAAAGCCTAGTCCGGCAGGTGGTTGTGATCGTACCACTGATTACAACAAAGATGGGGTAACAAATACAGTCGATTTTGTAATGTGTATGACAGGTAAAATTACGGTAGCACCGATGGTTACTAAAACTGCAGGTGTGAGTGGTGAGCCAAAAGAATGTCGAACTGATTTTGATTACGATGCTAATGGGGTAGTGAATAGCCTGGACAGGATTAAGTGTTTACAAAAGAAGTAAAAATCGTTAGAATACGGGATTGTTAATAGGTTAAAGTAACTGGAGGTGTTTTTAATTTAATGCCAATTGTAGTTAGAAAAAAGAAAGGTGAATCAAAAGATGATGTTATTGGTAAATTTCGTCGTCTAGTAATAGAAGAGGATATAACTGAAGAAGTGCGTAAGCGGACTGCTTATAACAAGCCTTCGGTTGAACGATACGCTAAGAAAAAAATTATTTTGTGGCGCGAAAAATGTCGTCGCCGAGCAAAGAAACGTCGTCATGCTTAAAGATAAACTAAAAAATGATGCTGTAGTAGCTTTGAAAAACCGTGATCAACCTCGGGTGGGTGTGTTGCGTTTTTTGATATCTTTGATTGATAAAAAAGAAATGCAATTGCCACCTGGGGGGATGGTTGAAGCAGATGAAGTGAATGTTTTAAGAAAAGAGTTGAAAAATAAGGAAGAGAGTCGAGAGATGTTTGTAAAAGGTAACAGGGATGATCTAGTGAAGGAGTTGGATTACGAAATAGCGGTAGTTAAGGAATATTTACCAATTGAAATGGATGAATCTGAGGTGGAAAAGATTGTTGATGAGGTCTTGGCTCAAAATACTGGAGTGGTAAATTTTGGAATGGTAATGGGACAGGTAATGAAAAAGGTGGCGGGAAGAGTGGGGGGAGAGATAGTAACTCGCATCGTAAAGGAAAAACTCGCGAGTTAAATTTTTAATTTTTAATCAATTTCTAGTTTAGAAATTTTTATTGTGGAAAATATTGTACTAATAAAACATAATAAAAATTGGGGGTTGGGTGAAAGAATGGTGGAGGAGCTGGCGAAAAAAGCATTAATAAAAAAAGGATTGAAAAAAGATGTCGAATTGAGTGTAATTTTTGTGGGACGAAAAAAGGCGCTAGATCTGAATTTAAAATTCCGGCAAAAAAATTATTACCCCCAAGTGTTGGGGTTTCCGATGGACAAGGTAAAGTCGGTGGATGGTTTGATACATTTGGGTGACATAGTTATTTGTACTCAGAAATTAAAATATGAGGTTAAATTCCAAAAAAGCACACTGGATAAGGTCCTGTTTGACTGGTTAGTGCATGGGGTGGAGAACCTACTGAAATAAAACCCAAACTCTAAATTCTAAACTCTAAAAATTAATATATTAATTTATTTTTTTGTTGTTGATATAGAGAGTCGTATTGATGATACTGGACAGTTAAACTAGAATGGTACGATGACAGTTTTTCATTTAAAATATCGACCCAAAACTCTAGCGGAGTTGGATTCGGTAGAAGTAGGGGAGGCACTGGTAAAAATTTTTTCTACTAAGGATTACCCTAGATCGTTTTTGTTTACCGGACCAAAAGGCTCAGGAAAAACGTCGGCGGCCAGAATTGTAGCCAAGGTGGTAAATTGTGAGGATGTAAAAAAAGGAGATGCTTGTGATAAGTGTGCTAATTGTGTCGAGATAGCCCGAGGTGGGAGCGTGGATGTGATGGAGATAGACGCTGCCTCGAATAGGGGAATTGAAGATATCCGAATTTTGAAAGATAGGGCGTATTTGTTGCCAACCAAACTTAAACGGAAAGTTTTTATAATCGATGAGGTCCATATGTTAACCAAGGAGGCTTTTAATGCTTTGCTGAAGTTGATTGAGGAACCGCCAGAACACACCTTTTTTATTTTATGTACTACCGATCCAGGAAAAATCCCAGAAACAGTGATGTCCCGATTGGTTAAGGTGGATTTTAAAAAAGGGAAAAAGATAGAGTTGCACAATTCTCTGAAACGGACAATTGAAGGCGAAGGAATTGAAGTTGATGAGGCTACTTTGGAGATAATAATAGCTAAAAGTGACGGTAGTTTTCGTAATATTCAAAGAAATTTTAATGAAGTGGTGATGGCTTTGGGAAAAAAACTAGAAGGAGATGCTGTGTTGGGATATTTTGATAAAACTAGCGGAGAATATGCGGAAATTGATTGGGAGGCGGACATGGTGGCTGGGAACTTAAAAAAAATAATTGACGGTGTTGAAAAGATGGCGACTATTGGAGTAGATTTTAGAGAATACCGAGAGAGGTTGGTGACTTATTTTCACAAAAAAATAGTTGTGGCCGTAAGTGGTGAAAAAACTTTACTGACAGTTGAGGAGATGCAGAAATGGTTAAACCTGCTAATTACTGCTGGCAAGCAGGAAAAAGATGCTGTGATTGATGAATTGCCATTGGAATTGGCGATAATAGAATTTCTAAGTTCCAAGAAACAAGAAACAATTTCCAAACAAGTTCCAAGTTCCAATACCCAAGAACCAAACAAAAAAACAAATGAGGTGATAGTGAAGTTGGAGGAAAACCTAACTGACGAAAATATTTTTGATAAAGGCACTTCGGTTATTGAAATTGAAAAAATTGTGGAGGAGTGGGGAAAGGTGTTGGTGGCGGTAAAACCTTTTAATCATTCAGTGGAGGCGTTTTTGAGAGCAGTCCGTCCAGTTAAAATTCGGGATCATGAAGTGGTGTTGGAAGTGTTTTATCCGTTTCATAAGGATAAGTTGGAAGAGTCGAAGAACAGGGAAATTGTTGAAAAAGGATTAAAAGATGTATTCAACCTAAACTTAAGGTTCAGATGTCTATTGGTAAAAGACAAAACCAAACCGCTGGAAATAAAAAATGATACGCCGATGGTTGAAGTGAGTGACGAATTGGCGGCTGAGGAAAAACCAAAAAATAGTGATGAGATATATAATGTGGCTAAAGAGATATTTGGATAAGAATTTATCATTTATCATTTTTCATTTATCATTTACAATACTCATCAGTTAGTTATTTAGGAAATTATGTTTGATAAAGCAAAAATGTTGGCTCAAGCCTTTAAAATTAAAAAAGCTGTCGAAGCCGAAATAATCAGGTTAGAAGAAAATGGAATAGTAATTGAAGTAGCCGGAGACCAGAAGGTAAAAAAATTAGTGGTAAATGGTGTGGAGAATAAATTATTAATGGATTTAGTTAACAAGGCAATCAAAAAATCTCAAGAAGCGGCGGCTAAGAAGATGAAAGATATGGGAGGATTGGAGGGGTTGTTTTAACAATGGCTGGATTACCTAAGGCAATTAATGATTTGACAAACTGTTTTGCGAGACTGCCGGGGATTGGCCCGAAAAGTGCCACTAGATTAGCATTTTATTTGGTCAATACTCCACGAGATTTTGTGGAGGAAATGGCTAAAACTTTTTTGCGGGTCAAAACTGAAGTTAAGATTTGCCGACAGTGCTTTTCGGTGAGCGATGAAGAGATGTGTGACATTTGCAGTGACAAAAAAAGGAATCAAAATGTAATTTGTGTGGTAGAACGGGCAATAGATGTGGTTGCGTTAGAAAAAGTTGGGGGATTTGCTGGTGTGTATCACGTTTTGGGTGGAGTGCTGAATCCATTAGACCATGTAGGACCGGAAGAACTTAAAATTAGTGAACTAATTTTAAGAATTACTAATTACGAATTACTAATTACTAATGAAAAAGAAAAACAAGTCGAAATAATCTTAGCCCTTAACCTAACCATGGAAGGGGAGGCGACGGCTCTTTACATTAAGAAAAAAATAGAGAGCAATTTCCAAAAAACAAATTCACAAGTTCCAATTAAGATAACTAGGATTGGCAGTGGATTGCCGATTGGGGCAGATTTGGAGTTTGCTGATCAAGTGACATTGTCACGGGCAATGGAGGGAAGGAGAGAGATTTAAATCTCCCCCTAGTCCCCTCTTTGATGAAAGAGGGGGGAACTATTATTTTTTTGATAAGATATTTTTGTTATGATGAGTTATGTCTGATACGAGTAATATTCCAAAACAGATACTGCAGAATTTAAAAAATATAGCCGAGGAGACAGGTAAAGAGGCGATAAAGCAGGTGGGGGAAATGGTGCATGCAGTGATTAGTCCAAAAGAACTCTTGGGGGATATAACAAATTTGCCACCGGAGGAATTAGCCAGACGAAAACAGGAAGATGAAAGAAAACGGCAAGAGGAAATGGCTAAAATTAGGGCACAAATTCAAGGAAGAAATGTGGGGGCAGAAATGCAACAAATTGAAAGGCAAGAGGAGCAAGAGAAGAAGCAAGAGGAAGATGAGAATTTGAGACGTATTCGGATGTTGCGACAACAAGAGGAGGCTGAGCGGGCACAAATGGTGTCTCTAAGTGGAGAAAGTGCTAACCCGGCACACCGGAAGAAACAGAAGGGAAGTGCGGCTGGTAAGGGTCACCGAAAATCGAATATGCCTGATCCGGCGTCAATGTCGCAGACGAGTGAAAAATCAGGTAAAATGGAGTAAGAATGAACAGAATTTTTTGCAAAGTAAGCTGTATGTAGTCCTAGAGATAGGGCTGACTAATTTTTAATTTAAAATTTTTAATTTTTAATCAATTTCTAATGAATAAATTTCTAATTTCAAAATTTAAGGCAAATGCGAGTGTAGGAATAGTAATTCCACATCCGGATGATGAGGTCTTGATGTTGAAACTGGTCAGATATCTTTGTCGAAACTAAGATAAAAACAACAGTGATTCTGTTGACCAAAGGAGAAAAAGGGAAAAATCCAAAAAAGAGAGTAGGAGAATTAGGAGTGGCAATGAATAGTTGGGGGTTTGATTATAAAATATTGAATTTTCCGGATTTGGAACTGGCTTATGTACCACTAAAAAAGATGGTAGATAAGGTGAGAAATATAGTTGATAAAAATAAAATAACTGATTTGGTGTCGTTTTCGCCATTTGAATTAACTTATGGTTTTGATCATCCGGATCATAATATTGCTGGCGAGGTGACTAGGCTGGTATCGACAGGGATGTCAGGACACAGAGGATTGAGGTTGTGGAAAAGTGAGAACAATCTACAATCTTCAGACTTCAATCTTCTGTTAGAGCAAAGAATCCAATATGTCCAGAGGTTTTATCCGTCGCAGAAAATACCGAAAGAAGTGCTAGAAAAGATTGGAGAGTCATATATTAATTTTCGATAAACGTAATACACAAAACGTAATACGTAAAACGTGATACTTTGTTAAAATTAATAAATTATGCAAAAAATATATCTTTACAATACGGCGACTAGGAAGAAAGAGGAATTCAAACCAATTAAAGATGAGGAAATGGGAATATATTCTTGCGGTCCGACAGTATATAGTAGTCCACATATTGGCAATATGTATGCTTATGTTTGCTGGGATGTGCTGGTGAGAACTGCTAGATATTTGGGATACAACGTCAAGTGGGTGGTGAACATTACTGATGTGGGACATTTGGTAAACGACAGTAATAGTGGCGAAGATAAAATGGAAAAAGGCTCACGAATTACCGGATTAACAGCGTGGGATTTGGCTAAAAAGTACGAAAAAGAATTTGATAAAAATTTGGAGAAGCTAAATATTACCAAGCCAGAAGTGATGCCCAGAGCAACTGACCATATTAAAGAGCAAATCGAGCTGATTCAAAAAATTGAGGCTAATGGTTTTACTTATAAAATATCTGATGGGATTTATTTTGATACAGATAAAATGCCGAATTATGGTGAATTTGCCAATATCGATATCGAAAAGCTAAAAGAAGGGGCGAGGGTGGAGGTAAATGAAGAGAAGAAAAGTCCGACAGACTTCGCTTTGTGGAAGTTTTCACCAAAAAATGAGCGACGTCAAATGGAATGGGATAGTCCGTGGGGGGTGGGATTTCCGGGTTGGCATATAGAATGTACGGCGATGTCGACGAAGTATCTGGGAAATCCCTTTGATATTCATACTGGGGGAGAGGATCATATTGCGATTCATCACACTAATGAGATTGCTCAGGGGTTCGGGGCGTTTGGAGCCCAAACGGCTAATGTCTGGATGCATAATGCGTTTATTACCTTTAACGGGGCGAAAATTAGCAAGTCTACCGGTGGGCTCTATACTGTATTTGAATTGGAAAAAATGGGATGTGACCCACTGGCGTATCGGTATATGGTGTTGTCGTCGCATTATCGGAAAGGGATGGCGTTTTCGGAAGATAATTTGAAAGCGGCAGAAACTGGATTAAATAAGCTGAGGAATTTTGTGGCTGGTGATGTAGGGCAGGTTAACCAAGAATATAAAAAATTATTTGAGGAAAAGATAGGGAATGATTTGGCAATGCCGGAGGTGATGGCAGTGGTCTGGAAGTTGGTGAAGGATGAAAATGTCGCAATAAACGATAAACGAGCGACGATATATGACTTTGACAGAGTGCTGGGGCTGAATCTGAATCAGAAAGTTGAAGTAGAAAAAGTACCAACAGAAGTTGAAGAATTGGCAAAAAAACGGTTCGAAGCAAAAAGTGATAAGAATTGGGCTGAGGCAGATAGGCTCCGAGGGGAGATAATCCAATTGGGCTATTTGGTGGAGGATACAGCTGAAGGGTATAAAATTAAGAAGAGTTGACAAGGTTAAAGTAAGCCTATATAATATAAATATATGGAAAATAAACAAAATAGATTAAGAAACGTAGTTGAAAATGTTAGAACTAATGTGAGACAGGGTTGGAATAGATTGGTAGGGGTTTTAGGTTTGGAAAATGTGCGTGAAAGGTGGAATAATGGCACAATATTGGGTGAAACTATAGCTGAGGCTGGTGTAATAGCCGATGTGATAGATGGGGCAGTTGACAAATGGAATGGTCGAGGCGATAATTTTCGTGAAAGACTAACCAATACAATTAATATTGCCGGTCAAGGGCTGAGAGACCAATTCAATAGATTTACCACAAATGTTGGCAATCAAATTGCTTCGTTTGAAGATGATGTTACAGACCTTGGCTTGGGAACAGCTGTTGGAATGAGAGTAAATGATGCGGCAATAGCAGTTAGAGAAATGGCGGTAGATACTTATGATTTTATTTCGGAAATTCCGTTAAGAGGGAAAATATTTAGAAATAAAGTGAGAGCAGAGATAGAAACATCAAAAACAGACTCACTAAGCGATATTAAGAGAAGTTTAAAGACAAGACATGCAGAAGTTGTAAGTGATGATTCTCTAAAGTTTATAGAACTTGCTTTTGAAAATATGGATAAAAGATTTAATTATTTTGAGAGTAGTGCAAAAGATGCAAGTGATAGATTGGAATATAAGATTCGGGCAAGAGAAAACATGAGAATGTTAAGATCGATGCGGAAGATCAATAATTTGAAACAGCAGCCAATGAGTGCTTAAATTAGTAATGGTACAAACTGTTAAATTAAGGGAACAAATCAATAAGGCTAAACTGTCTCTTGAGATAGGACAGAAGATCGAAGAATTGTTAAAGCCATTTGGCCTGGATGAAGAAGTCCCGGACAATATTTTTGACCAAATACTTAAATTGGTTGATCTTGATATAAAGGCCACCGAGCTGGAAAGAGATATTTACCAATCAGGAGCAGATATGGCTGATGAATTTTTGAAAAAAATTGATGATGAGGCAGGGAAGATTGCCGACGAACTTGAGGAAAAAGCAAAATAAAAGATGTATAATCGGTGAATTATGACAGCAAAAGAAGCTAGAGAGCTAATTGTATCGATGGAAGTGGGAGCCGACACGATGTTGAAGGCTGAGGGGATACTGGAGATTTATAAGGACAATGATGAAGTGCCAGAAGAGATTATTAATCAGATATTAAAAATAGTCGATGCTGACTTTGATCCAAATAAAGTGGTGGGGGAGGATGACGGAACTGATTTGCTAATATAATGCTGATTGTAAAATAAAAGTTGATATGTTAAGCTAAACTTCGATGAAAGATACAAAACACAATTACGAGTTGGTGCTGGTGTTTAACCCCAAAGCCGACGAAAAAGACAAAGAAAAAAATCTTAAAAAAGTAGAAGCTTTTGTTGCTGAAAATGCAGGAGAAATTGTTAAAAACGAGCATTTAGGTAATAAAGATTTGGTTTATAAGATTTCTGATTTAGATAAAGGTGATTTTTATGTGATGCAAATTGCTACCGAAAAACCACTTAAAATAAAAGAATTTAACTTATACTTAAATCGTGAGCCGTCAATTATCCGTTATTTAATTATAAAGAAATAATATGCCAAGCAGATGTCTTAATAGGGTTTTGTTAATTGGTAATTTAACTCGTGATCCTGAATTGCGTTACACTCCGTCAGGAATGGCTGTAGCTAGTTTTGGATTGGCAACTAATCGTGTTTGGGTAACCAAACAGGGTGAGAAGAAAGAAGATGCCCAGTTTCACAGAATAGTTGCTTGGAATAAATTAGCTGAGCTTTGTTCTCAACTGCTATCGAAAGGTCGAAGGATTTATGTTGAAGGTAGAATTCAATACCGAGAAATTGTTGACTCAACTGGAGTTCGTAAGCAAGTATCGGAAATAGTGATTGACGATATGATTGTGTTGGATAATAAAGGAAACATGATGAATCACGGTGGCGGTATGCGTGATGAAATGCAGGAAGTTGATATGGCGGCTCCTGAAGTGGCCCCAGTAGAAGCAAATGATGAATTGTCAAATATTGAAATCCCAGACTCATTAGTGGATGATGTACCCGTAGAGGAAAAATAAAATGAAAAAAATGAACCAAAAAGATCGTAAGAAGGAACTTCGAGCCCAAGCTCGAGATAAAAAGTGTCCTTTTTGCGTGCAAAAAAAAGATCCAGTATGGCAAGATGCTGACAAGCTTCGAGAGTTTTTGTCAACACGTGGTCGAATTACTGGCAAACAATATAGTGGTGTCTGTGCTAAGCACCAAAAAATCATGGCTCGAGTGATTAAACATGCCCGCCATTTAGCACTGTTACCGTTTACGGTGCAAGAATAAATTTAAAATAATTTCCCTTCTGGTGAATACCAGAGGGGATTTTTTTTGCTGTTATACTTAATTCATGAAACGGGTTAAGGCAAAATGGATAATGAAATTACCGACAACAGCTAAGCTTCGGGTGCGGATGGGGGAGTATGTTGGCAGAGAAGATGTACTGGCTGAAGCGGTAGAATATCGGCATAAGTCGATAGATATGAGCAAGGCATTACATAAACAGACCGAGGATGTAATTAGTCGGTTGAAAAGTAGGTTGCCGGTGGAAGTAAAAGCAGGAGAGGTGCTGGTGGAAAGAGTTGGTTTTTTTGGATCAAGGCTGGTGTCGCCTGAAACCGGTTTGTTGTTGAGAGTGGACGAGTTTAACAATTTTATCTATAGATGGGAAACTGATGGGATTAAATTGATAAAAACACCAGTTCCCGGAAGAATTGTTAAGTGTGACAAGACTGGTTTGGCGATAGAGTTTCATGCAAAACAATTTAATGGTGAAGGTAGAGGTAGTGGTAAGAAGTGGGCAGAAGGAATGGTGGTGGTGGGTGGTTTGAGTGAAATTAATTCGTCACTGAAAGACAAATTAATAATAATTGAAAATCTTGATAAGATGGTGGTGATTAAATCAGAGGTAGTTGGGGTGGCAGGTTTTATTTTAAGAAATTATGCCGAGGTGGCAACAGAACTACCTTTATTCATGCCTGATAAAAATGAATATGAAAAAATATTGGCTCTTGAGAAAGCTGGTGATAAGCAGGTATTATTAAACTCATCAGACGGTAGGTTAATGATTGTTCAATAAATGAAAAATATTAGAAATATAGCGATAAGTTTGGCGTTATTGTCACTGGTGTCGTTGGTATCATACAGGTTTGGAGAGTACCATGCATTGGGGAGTTTTGGGGGAAATACTTCGTCACCACTTAATTTAAATTTGATGTGGAAGGTTAGAGAAAAATTGATGCAGACTTATTTGGATAAAAGTGCGATTAAGGATGACAAAATGGTGTATGGGGCGATAACAGGGATGGTGGCTTCACTTGATGATCCGTACACTATGTATTTGCCACCAACAGATAACAAAGCGACAAACGAAGATTTGGCTGGCCAATTTGGAGGAGTTGGGATTCAATTGGGATATAAAGACAAAAACCTAGCGGTGATGGCTCCTTTGGCCAAGACGCCCGCTGAAAAAGCCGGAGTGCTGGCTGGGGATTTGATTTTAAAAATTATCGATAAAGATAATAAGG